>DGHP01000069.1 GCA_002392705.1 Lachnospiraceae bacterium UBA3845
GCGCCCCGCCAGGCGGGGATGGCGTACAGTCGGCCGGATCGGGGGATGTTATGGCACGGATCGCTGAAGTGGAGAGATATACGAAGGAGACGAGCATAGAGGTTCAGCTGAACCTCGACGGGAGCGGGCAGGCTCAGATCGATACGGGTGTGGGCTTCTTTGACCACATGCTGGAGGGGTTTGCGCGTCACGGCCTCTTTGACCTGACCATCAAGGTGGACGGAGACCTTCAGGTGGACGACCATCATACGATCGAGGATACCGGTATCGTCCTGGGCCAGGCGATCGCCAGGGCTGTCAAGGACAAACGGGGTATTCAGCGCTACGGAGACAGGATTCTGCCGATGGACGAGGTTCTCGTCCTGTGTGCGGTGGACCTCTGCGGCCGGCCTTACCTGCAGTTTGACGCCGAGTTTCAGGCGGATCGGATGGGCGACATGTCGACGCAGATGGTGAAGGAATTCTTCTATGCAGTGTCCTACAGCGCCATGATGAATCTGCATCTGAAGGTGATTACTCCTGGAAATGACCATCATATGGCCGAGGCCATGTTCAAGGCTTTCGCGAAAGCGCTGGACCAGGCGGTCAGCTATGATCCCAGGATTACCGATGTCCTCTCAACTAAAGGGACTATTTAAGTGGCAGTCAAAGCCGCAGGTTGTCAAGGTGAAAATTCAGCGGCAGTCAGAGCTGAAGGTTGTCAAGGTAAAACATAAGCGACTGTCAGAGCAGCAGATTCATCAAGGCAAATTAACAGCGCTCAGAAGAGCAGATTTGTCTTGTCTGCCACAGAGGCAGCGGCTGAGGATAGACGAGAGCCGGAAGCGCTGCGCCGGCGTTCACGGAGGGAGTTAACGGATGCTGAAAAATATGGTTTCCGCGATTATTCTGAAGGAGGGAAGGGCGGTAAGAAGTCTGGAAGACCCGCTTCCCTTTCAGGAAGGAGACGCGGTCAGCCTTGCGGAATATTATTCAAACAGGGGAGCAGATGAACTGCTGATCTTTGACCAGTCAGACAATGATGAGGAGCATGACATCTCCCTTACCCTGATGCGCCGGATGGCAAGAAAAGCGGATATCCCCATGTGGGGGCTGGGCAATATCAAAAGGGCGGAGGATGTGAAGAAGATCCTCTACGCAGGATGCAGAAAAGCGGTCCTGAACGGATCGAAAGCATCTAATCTGGCGATGCTGGAGGAAGTCTCCAAACGCTTTGGCCGTGATAAGATCGCGGTCTGTCTGGATCTGAGAAAGGACCCTGAACTGAGCGGGGAGCAGATGGAGAAGATCAGAAACTATACCTGCGCCCTGGTACTGCTGACAGATCTTTCGTTCTACAGGGAGCACGGGCTTTTCCCGGGTGCCCGGAAAATCACAGAAGGTGCCTGCGGGGCAGCGGAAATGCAGCCTGCCGGGCAGCTGCCCTGTACAGTCTTTTTCTGCGGAGGAGAAAGCCTTAAGCAGGAGGAAATGACCGCGCTTTTAAAAGATCCCCTGGTTGCGGGCCTGGGCGATGAAAGCCTCCGGGATCCGGAGACCGGCATCATGGAGAAAAAGAGCATCTGCGCAGAAGCCGGCATCGAAGTCAATATGTATACATGCGCGGTTTCATGGGAGGATCTGAAGACCGGTCCGGACGGGCTTGTCCCTGTTGTCGTACAGGATTATAAGAACGAAGAGGTTCTTATGGCAGCCTATATGAACCGCGAAGCCTTTGATGAGACAGTCCGCACCGGTGTTATGACCTACTGGTCCAGGAGCAGACAGGAACTGTGGGTCAAGGGACTGACCAGCGGGCATTTCCAGTACCTGAAGGAGATGCGCATCGACTGCGACAATGATACAATCCTTGTAAAAGTGGCCCAGGTCGGCGCAGCCTGCCATACCGGGAACCGCAGCTGTTTCTACCGGACGGTTCTGAAGAAGGAATACGCTGACCGCAATCCCATGAAGATCTTCGAGTCCGTATACGATGTGATCGAAGACCGGAAGGTGCATCCGAAGGAAGGGTCCTATACCAATTACCTGTTTGACAAGGGAATCGACAAGATTCTGAAAAAATGCGGGGAGGAGGCGGCTGAGATCATCATCGCGGCCAAGAATCCGAATCCGGAGGAGGTCAAGTACGAAATCGCCGACTTCCTCTACCATGTGATGGTCCTCATGAGTGAGCGGGGAATTACCTGGGAGGATGTGACCCAGGAACTTGCGAACCGCTGAAAAGGCCGGTCTTACGAGGAGAAGCCTGCAAAGCCGCAAAGAGCATAAATGTTACAAAATTTAACAAAATTATTAAGATCCGATTGACAAGGGAAATTCACGTATCTATACTTTACGATATAAGGAGGAAATATCGACATGAAGGATCGATATGGCCTGTTACATATCAAGAAGGATAGAACGGGAAAGGCAGATATGCAGGAATCCGGTATGAAAGCGTCAGGAAAGACGAATATGCATGAATCGCGGAAATCCGGCAAAAAGCGGACTGTAAAGTCTGCCGGAAAGTCTCCGAAAGCATCCCGGACTCAGAGAATGATAAAGAGACTGCTCAGGGACAGATGGCTGACAGCCGCATGTCTTATGCTCTGCGCTGCCGTCCTGTGCGTCGTCTGTATTCCGGCGGTGAAGAGATTTTCTTCAAGGGACGACAGCGTCCATGTGCTTCCGGTTACCCTGGCAGGCGCGCTGACGGAGAATAATGCAGATGAATATGTCCCGGAGGAAGAGAACGGGGATGAAACGCACCGGATGCACTGCAAGACAAGGATGCTCCTGAACACGCTCGTGAATGACCTTCAGACGGCAGAGCAGTGTTCGCTGAAGGAACCGCTTGATCCGGAGAGGGAGAGTTCCATCAAGGCCGCCGCGGCCATCGGTTATAAATCGATGCAGACGATATCGGATAATCAGCCGATGAGCTATACGGATTATTCCACCCTGCTCCAGATCGTGGAGGCGGAGTGCACCGGCGGGGATGAGCGGAGCAAGCTTTTAGTTGCGGATGTTATACTGAACCGGGTGGAGGATGAACATTTTCCGGACAATGTCTATGACGTCGTCTGGCAGCGGCTTGGCGGGCAGGCACAGTTTTCCCCGACCCAGGACGGCCGCATGGGGACGCTCAGCATCAGTGATACCACTGTAAGCGCGGTGAAGCGCGCGGTGGAGGGAGAAGATATCTCGGAGGGTGCCCTGTTTTTCCTTGCCCGCAAGTACTCATCCAAGAGCAGCGTGGACTGGTTCGATTCCGAGCTGGTGTACCTGTTCTCCCACGGCGGACACGACTTCTACAAGTTCCGGGATGAAGCCGGAGAGACGGAGGCGGAAGCCTGATCTCTTTCTCTTCTTAACTAAAGCGTTGATTGATTGTCACTATTCAAGGCCCTCCACCCAACAGGCCACATGCATATTCCACCTGGCAGCTTTGCTGCTTAGTGAAATAGCGTACAGAGCAGACCATCCGTGCTTTCAGTATTTTTTTGATGTTTCGTGCGCTCAAATCTTATGCTGCGCAGCTTGCAGAGCTGGCCTTCCGGGTTTAATATGACAGAATTGATCCTGCCGGGAGCAGGATCAGGAAGCGATAAGAATCCTGTGTCGGAAAAGGATACAGGCAGGAAAATGGGGTAGATTTATGCAGATCATGTACAGAAGCACAAGGAATTCACAGCTCAGGGCGACCGCCTCGCAGGCAGTCCTTCAGGGGCTTGCGCCGGACGGGGGACTGTATGTTCCCGAGATGATCCCATCTTACGACGGGAGCATTGAAGAACTCTCGAAGCTCAGCTACAGGGAGACGGCCGCCAGGGTGATGCGCCTTCTTCTGACAGATTATACGGAGGAGGAACTGCGAAGCTGTATTGACCGTGCCTACGACGGCAAGTTCGATACAGAGAAGATCGCACCGCTCAGGGAGGCGGACGGCGTGGAATATCTTGAGCTTTTTCACGGGGCGACGATCGCCTTCAAGGATATGGCGCTTTCGATCCTGCCCCATCTGATGACGACGGCCGCAAAGAAGAACCAGATCACGGATGAAATCGTGATCCTGACCGCAACCAGCGGCGATACCGGGAAGGCTGCCATGGCAGGCTTTTCGGATGTCCCGGGGACGAAGATCATCGTTTTCTATCCCAAGGACGGCGTTTCCGCGGTCCAGGAGAGGCAGATGGTCACGCAGCGGGGCGGCAATGTCCATGTGGTGGGGATCCACGGCAACTTTGACGACGCCCAGACCGGAGTCAAGAACATTTTCCGGGATCCTGAGATGAACAGGAAGCTGAAGGAGCACGGGATGCGCTTTTCTTCGGCCAATTCGATCAATATCGGCAGACTCGTACCGCAGATCGTCTACTATTTCTACGCTTACGGCCAGATGGTCGCAAAGGGCAGGGTAAAAGCGGGCGATGTGATCAATATTACGGTTCCGACCGGGAATTTCGGCAATATTCTCGCCGCCTATTATGCGAAGCAGATGGGTCTTCCGGTCGCGAAGCTGATCTGCGCTTCCAATGAGAATAAGGTTCTGGTGGATTTCTTCCGCACCGGCGCCTATGACCGCAACCGCGATTTTATCCTGACCAGCTCGCCATCGATGGATATCCTGATTTCCAGCAATCTGGAGCGGCTGATCTACAGGATCGCGGGCGAGGACAGTGAGAAGACCGCCCATCTGATGAAGGAACTTTCCTCTCAGGGCGTCTACTGCATTACGCAGCAGATGAAGGAAGGCCTTTCGGACTTTTACGGCAATTATGCCACGGAAGAGGAGACCGCCCAGGAAATCGGGGAACTTTACCGCAAAAGCGGCTATGTGATCGATACCCATACGGCTGTTGCCTCGAAAGTCTGCCGTAAATACAGGGAGGAAACCGGTGATCTGACACCGATGGTGATCGCGAGCACGGCAAGTCCCTACAAGTTCCTGCGGGCCGTTGTGACGGCCATTGATCCGGAGAAAGCAGAAGGCACAGATTTTGAACTGATCGACGTGCTCAGGGACCTGTCCGGTGTGAAGGTTCCCCAGGCGATCGAAGATATCCGCACTGCGCCTGTTCTTCATGACTGTCAGGTGGATACCGGGGATATGGAAAAGGAGATCGCCAGATGGCTCGGGCTTGACTGAGAGCACCGGCATTCAGGCGGTGAAGTTATAAAAAGGAGCGGGCTGCGCTATGGATACAGGCCAGATTTTTTCTTTAGTGGATATTCTGATTGTCGGATCCGGGATTTACCTGCTGTACTGCTGGTACCTTCTGGTCTTTAAAAATACGGTCAGGGAAGGGATCCTGATCCCGTCCAATACCATGAAAAAATGCAGGGATCTCGACGGCTACAAAAGGTTTATGGGGATCCGTCTCCTGATTTTTGCCATATCGGCAGTCCTGAGCGGGGGTCTCGGGCTGTATTCCGATTATGTAAAACCGATGACTTCCAGGCAGTATCTGATCACAACAGGCATCTTCTTTGTGATTCTGATCTGGTTTGCGGCGCAGATCAAGAGAGGGGAGAGGGAGTTTTTTTCCTGATATTTGTTATTCACGGCCTGTTTGACGGTTCGTCATGCCTGCAGGAGAAGCAGGTTCTGATTTCAGATAAGGCCGTGATTATTGACTCCTGAGGTGACTGTATTTTATGAAAATTCAGATTCTGGAACTGATCGAGGGTGCGAAACGGGCGGAAGGTCTCACAGTGATTATCGATGTTTTCCGCGCTTTCACGACGGAATGCTATGCGTTTGACCGGGGCGCTGCTTTATGCTATCCGGTGGGGGAACTGGAGGATGCATTTGCCCTGAAGAGGGAGGACCCGGCGAGAATCCTGCTGGGAGAGAGGGGCGGCGCGAAGGTGGAAGGCTGCGATCTGGGCAATTCCCCCTGGGATGCCTTGAATACTGACTTTGAAGGAAAAGAGATGATCCATTCCACCAGCGCGGGGACACAGGGCATCGTCAATGCGGCGAAGGCCGGTGCTCAGGAGATTCTCACGGGGAGCCTGGTCAACGCCGGGGCTGTCGCGTCGTATATTCTGAATAAGCGCCCTGACACGGTCTCCCTCGTGGCGATGGGAAAAGCAGGCCTTAAGAGCGTTCCGGAGGATCTTCTCGCGGCGCGCTATATCCGGGCGCTCCTGAGAAATGAGGACTTCCCGCTGGAGGAAGAGATAGAAGCGCTCCGCTATAATGGCGCGGAACAGTTTTTTGATCCCGCCCTTGCGCACATCTTTCCGCGGGAGGACTATCCCCTGTGTGTGGCCGCAGACCGTTTCCCCTTCGTGCTCAGGGTTGAGGAGCAGAAGAAAGAAGGAGGCAGGCAGCTGGTCATCCGCAGAATCGATCCGCCCTTTCGTTAAAAAAGACTGCTGAAACAAAGCGTGTGAAAAATGATCGCTCTTTTTTCACACGCTTTTTATACTCTGAAAGCGGTATCCATTTCTCCGGCCTCTGCCATCACTGTTTTTATACCAGCCGGAAGAACTGCGGGAGACGTTCTCCCTGTATTCGGAGCGAATGATCACAAAGCGCTCCGCAAGGAAACAGGATCCCCGGTCCTCGATGATAAACTGCGGATCCAGACGGACGGTGTAGCGGTAATAGGGCTCGTATCGGCAGTAGTCCGGGATCCGCTCTCTGTGCTTGTAGCAGAAGTAGTCGATGTATTCCGCTTCATTTCCAAAAGACTGGTCCAGGTGATGGGAATAGAGCTTGCTGTAATCGCCTGAAGGAAAGCGGCCGGTATTGCGTTCGGTCTGCCCGGAAACCGACAGATAGATATAGGCGGCCGGCCAGCTGCTGATGTCGACCGGCCTGCGGATTTTCCTTATTTCCTGCTTTCCGCTTTCCGGATCAGTAACTTCCTCCTCGACAAGTTCATAGGCAGTCTCACTCTTCCTGTCATAGCGCAGTTCCCCTTCCGGGATGCTTTCCGCCATGATCTGTGCGATCTTTTTCGGAATCGGGGCTTTCAGGCAGTTGGACCAGGAAGCCAGATCGTCACGGCGGATCTTATAGAAGAAGGAAGCTGCCAGGTCCAGAAGACGGCAGAGCTTCTCGCAGCTCATCAGGTGAGGCCGGTAGCGCAGGATCGAGTCAATCAGGGACTGGCTCGGAAGCAGGGACTTCCATTTTTCATCCGGATCCCTCCCGCGCCTGCCGGTGCCTGCTGAATCAGAGCAGTAGCAGGTCAGCAGCTGCCTGAGCAGTTCCAGCTGATCCTTATCCTTGAGGTCCAGCGGAAGGGAGGCAAGGCTGTATTCCTGCTCTTTGCCGATCCGGCTGAATTCATCCTCGATCAGGCGGCAGATGTATTCTTCCACAGAGGTATCGGCCTTGACGAAAGGCGCTCCGCATTCCGCCGCCGTCCAGGCTTTGTAGATCAGGCTGAGCGGGAGATCCGTCTGTACAAGGAAGGCCGGAAGCTCGAGCGGAGCTGTCTTCGAAGGCTGGTCTGCTTCCTCCAGTCTGGAGCGGATCTCCTCCCGGTCCCGGGCGTGGTAAGTATTGACGTAGCCTGCCGGAAATCTGCCGTAGCGTCCGGCTCTGCCCGCGACCTGCTTGACTGTCTGGGAATCGAGGCGGATCTCTTTGCGGTTGATATGTTTGGTGATATCCCGGAAGATGATGCGCTCGATATTATAATTCTGTCCGATGGCGATCGCGTCAGTCGCTACAAGGCAGTCCGTCTCGCCCTCTTCAAATTTGCGTGCCTCCTCCATCTTGACTTCGTAAGGCAGTTTGCCGTAGACGATGGATGGGTGCATGCCCTGCTCTTCGAGCCAGGACGCCATCTGGTAAGCGCCGATCCGCGAAAATACGATATAGGCGTCATAGCGGCGCGGTCCCTCGTAGGGCGTATCTTCAAATATCAGCGGATTCGTACGGTTATGCCAGACGACTTCGAAGGAGTCCCCGCACAGGCTGATCAGCTTCTTTGTTATATCCAGGCCGCTCGCGGCGCAGCAGACATAGACTGTGTCGGCGGCGACTCCGAGAATGGCGTTGGTATAAAGGGATCCGTCTTCCCCTGAGATCAGCTGGCATTCATCGATCACGGCCGCCGCGTAATGCCTTGAGTAGTCGAGCATTCCGATGGTCTCGGAGATATGCTTTGCTTCGGGATTGATCTCTTTTTCCTCACCTGTGGCAAAGGAGCAGGGGACGTTATATTTCTCAATCACCGCCCTGCCTTCATAGGCCAGCATGCGGAGGGGGCAGAGGTAAACCCCGGAGGGGGCCTGCGAGAGCATTCTCATGGCGTCATATGTTTTTCCGGTGTTCGTTCCGCCGACATGAATCACAAAATGGCGTTTGATTTTCCTGGCCTCCTGGAAGAGATCCGGAATATGATCCGGTGTCGAAAGGCCTATGGAATCGTACAGGTCCAGCATCTCAAGGACCGGCAGCAGCTGAAAGCGCGCGGCGGCTGCCCGAAGGAGCTTTGTCCGCCTTCCGATTGTGAGCGCCAGAAACTGGAACACGGCGGTTCTCCCAAGGGAGCGTTCATCCGAGAGCTGGCCCGCCACGTTCCAGGAACGGAAATCAGAGGCTGAAGACCTTCTGCGGCTGTGCCGGTCTGAAGGCAGGCCTCTGTCCATTTCCTCTCTGTGGGCGGAAAGAAGGGCCGCCTGGGCGATCTTTTCCGAGGAGGCCAGAAGGGAGCGGTTTACATGGGCTTTCAGGTAATGAAAGAGCGCTTCCGAATTCCTGCCGGAACGGATTTTGATGCTGAACAGACCGTTCAGAAGCTCATCCTCCTGCAGCTGAAAGGCAAAGAGCCTGCGGGCTTCTTCGTCATCAGAGAGGCGGGAGAGCGCGGCGGTTTCGCTGCCCTGAGGGGATTTCATGCGGATATCTTCACTGTAGCTGATCCGCTCGGTCATTCTCTGTTCCAGACGCAGGCTCTCCTCCTGCAGTTTTTCTTTTATGGAAGAAGGGAAGAGACTGAGAATCTCTTCCGCTTTTATCGTGATGGTATATTCTCTCATGAATGTCTCCGGTGCATGTAGTTCGTACCGAAACATAATAGACTAATTTGCGGAATGTGGCAAGAGCGGACGGGGCGGAAGGACGGCAGGCGGACGGAGCGGAAGGGGTGTTGACCGGGGCGGCTGTATAGTTGTATAAATGGATGTGTGATATTTTTATTTCTCGGAGGTTAAGAAAATGAGTAAGATGGGACGTAAGAACAAGGACAGCAAGGAAGCCAATATCAAGAAGATGAGACAGCAGCTTGCCGCCCTGGAACGGAAGAACGCGAAGAAAAAGAAATGATTCTGAGAGATTGAGACAGACAGGGAGCGGGGGTGTCAGGATGAGCGATATCATGGTAATCGGTATAGCGGGCGGAACCGGGAGCGGAAAGACGACCATCACGAGAAGACTGGCGGAGCGTTTCGGGGATGATGTGACGGTCATCTATCATGACAATTACTATAAGCCTTACAGGGAATACAGCTTCGAGGAGCGCGTCATGCTGAACTATGACCATCCCGACGCGTTTGACACGGATCTGATGGAAGAGAACCTGAAGTCCCTGAAGGAAGGGAAGACCATCCAGAGCCCGGAATATGATTACGCCGCTTACGACCGGAAGGAGACAACGATTCCGATCCGGCCGACGAAGGTGATTGTCGTGGAAGGAATCCTGATCTTCCATGAAAAACGCCTCAGGGACCTGATGGACATCAAGATCTATGTGGACGCGGACGCGGACGTGCGGATCCTGAGAAGGATCCTCCGGGACGTGAAGGAGAGAGGGCGTTCCCTGGACAGTGTGATCGGACAGTATCTTACTACGGTAAAGCCCATGCATGAAGCCTTTGTGGAACCGTCCAAACGGTATGCGGACATCATCATACCGGAGGGCGGACAGAATCAGGTAGCCCTGGATATGCTGATGAACCGGGTGCGATATCATCTCGAAAAAAACAGCCATGCATGAATCGCTTCATGCATGGCCGTAATTCAGATTCAGTTGTAAAAACAGTCACAGCAGCGGAAGTAAAAAACAGCCATGCATGAGTCGCTTCATGCATGGCTGTAATCGTGATTGTTATTCAGCCTTATAAGTCCGGTAGGTCGGCCAGAACTGTGTCACAGCCATCTCACCGCGGGTACGGCCTCTCTGCTGCTTGTGATCCGGCATCTCAAAGAGTACGCACCAGTAATATGCAGCCTTGTAAGCGCCTGCAGTGTTGTTGGAGACGCTCTGGAGGGCCTTCAGGGTTTTGGTATAACCGGTCAGCAGTTCCATCTTCAGATAGCGGAGCTGTCCGTCCAGGGTCTTCCAGGAATCCGGGCAGTACTTTTTGAGAGCGGTCCAGCGGCCGTTATGCCACTGGCAGATCCCGTAGGATGTTCCGTTGTCGCCCAGCGCGTCGGTGCGGAAAGAGGATTCCGCCTTGATGTTCGCCAGAACGCCGGTCGCAGCAGCGTTGTTGAGCCCGAGCTCTTTCACCATGAATTCAAAGATCTTCTTCTCGTTGAGTTTCTGAAGAACGTTTCCCGATGAAGAAGAGGAAGAGGAGGAACTGCCGGCAGCATTGACCGCTTCGGCTTCCAGTGAATTTTCCTCATCCTTTGTAAGTCCGGTCGTCTCATTGCGGCTCTGAATCGCTGAAGCGTCATAATCAGCAGGTTCATCCTCGTCATAACCGCTCTCCGAGGAAGTGGAGACCTGGATCGGAGCTGCAAAAACAGGAACGGCGAAGCATCCCTGCGTAAGAAGCGTACATGCGAGAATCATAGATAAAACATTTTTTCTTTTCAAAATTCTACTCCTTTGCGTTGCATTTCTGCCAAGGCGGATGACTATCCGACCTGTAAAATCTTCTTTACAGAGATATTACAAAACTATTAAATACCTCTCATGGACCCTATCATACACTATCTTCCAAAAAGAATCAATACTCTTTTTTTAACAGCCGTTTTCGGTAAAAATCCCGGAGAAGATATTGAATTCAGATCATTTTTCGTATAATATAGGGATAGTCTTGCTTCGTCGGAGAAACTGCGGCGCGAACCGCTGCCAGCGGTGTTTCTTCGGGCGTCTGCCTATACTGCAGCATGCCCCGTATGCGCACAGCATATGGCAGGCCGGCATGAGCGGCGGCGTGTCCCGTATGTTAAGGGCGTACGGATTTGTGACATGGCCGGCATCCTGCGGTATTGGATTATCTGTATGTTAAGGGCATACAGGCGGCGGAGGAAGCAGACAGGGGACGGCAGCAGGCCGGGGAGTGTGTGCCCTGGCTGTGTATAATTAATAAGGAGGGACCAGTCTATGAAACGGGACAAATCTGTATCTCTGCATCTTTTATTTCTCCTGGCCGTTTTTCTGACGGCGGTATTTACCTTTATTCTTCCTGCAGGCATCGCAAAGGCGGCTGTGACAGGAGCCCCCACAATCTCGGCGACCGTGAGCGGAAATACGGTTTCCGTTACCGCGACTGCTGTCAGCGGCGCGAACAAGTATCGCTATCAGATCTCACAGGATCCGGATTTTTTCATTATTCAGGAAACAAAGAATAAAAACAAACTGAATATCAAGTTCACTGATCTGGACTATTCCACGGTTTATTATGTAAGAGTCAGGGGCTTTTATAAAGCGGACGGCGGAAAAGAGTTCGGCCCCTGGAGTTCGATCGCTACGGTGACGACCGGTGCGAAGACGGCGGCAGCTCCGGCGGCTCCGACTGTTAAAGTTAAGAATTATATTATGAAGACGGATATTCTCAGCCTGTTGGGAATGACCACGGAGCAGGTCAAGAACAAATATCTCGCGACGACAACCATGAAGGTGGGATCCGTGAGCGGCCTGAACACAATCGAACTTGGGAACCCAAAGGTAGAGATGTATTTTAACAACAAAGGCTGCTTCTTCCTTTCCACAACTCTTTCCACACTGATTGAGAAAACCGTTCCGCAGCTCACGTCCTCCAAGCTTGTGGATGACCTGGGCATCAATGGCGGTTATATCGGAGAGTGCCAGGAGCTGAAGGAAGCAGATCCGAAAAAGTCGGTCCTGGAGATCTCCTATACGAGAAATTACGGCACAGTCAACGGCACCCTCTATATCTATGGCGTTGCAAAGGATGCCAACGGGAATATCCTCTACGACGGGAACTCCGCGGTTCAGCTCACAGAGGGCATCACGAATTTCTCGACCGTGACAAAGGGGTATTCGGGTATGCTGACAGGCTTTATGCCGGCAGGCTGATCATGAAGCCGGAGTTTCTTCTGATCCTGAACGGAAGCCTGTTCAGAGGCTGCAGGTTTTTCTGCCATGAACGTAAGCCTGTTCAGGGGACGGAATTTCTTCTGACCTTGAACGGAAGTCCGTTCAGAGACCGGGATATAAGTGTATAAATGTTTCTTCATGGGTTTCCGGCAGGATCCCGTTTATGAGGAACAGCTGCGGATTCTGTCAGAGAAGGCCGCGGCGGGAGAGTGTATTACTGAACTGAGAGGAGGAAATGTTATGGAAGGTATCAGGAAGATGGTTGCGGAATTTATCGGGACATTTGTTCTGGTCTTCGCAGCCTGCGGGGTTGCGGCTGTTACAGGCTGCAGCGCGGAAGCGAATGCGGCTTATGTTCTTACGGCGCTGGCCTTCGGCCTTGTAATCGTCGCGATGGCATATTCCATCGGCAATGTGTCCGGCTGTCATATCAATCCTGCGGTATCGATCGGCGTTCTGCTTTCCGGCGGGATGAGCTTCACGGATTTTATCGGCTATCTGGCGGCACAGTTTCTTGGCGGAATCGCCGGTGCGGCTGTTCTGCGCAGTATCATCGGAACAGAACTCGGCCTTGGATGCAATGGCCTGTATAACGGAGATCCCGGTAAGTCCTTTGCAATCGAAGTGATCCTGACCTGCATTTTCGTTCTTGCAGTTCTTGGAGCGACGAGCAAGATTGCCAACAGCCAGGTGGCGGGACTGGTGATCGGCGGAGCACTTACTCTGGTTCATCTGATCGGAATCTATTTCACGGGAACATCCGTCAATCCGGCGCGTTCCCTCGGCCCTGCGATCATGATGGGCGGAGAGGCGCTGGACTCTATCTGGGTATTCATCGTCGCACCGATGATCGGCGGCATACTGGCAGCCCTGATCTGGAGCTATCTCTGGGCAGGCCAGAAGAAGACGGCTGAGGAAGCAGCAGCGGAGAGCGCGAATGACTGATCCGCAGAAAAACAACTAAAACAGCCGGCTTTAATACGGGCAGCAGTCAGCAGTCGGTCTGCAGCTGAAGCATAATAAAAAAATAAAGGAGCAGGGTTCCGGGATGGGATCCTGCTTTTTTTTCGCCGGGATGGAATCGTGTCCGGACGCCCGACAGTTTCATCGGCTGAAGTTGCGATAAGCGCGGGCATCTCGCAGCAAAGCTGCCCGATGTCCGTCAGTCCTCAGATGCCTGCTCATGCAGGGATGACAGCTACTCTCGGGCCTTGTCGCATAAAAAAACAGGCATACAGCAAAAACTGTATGCCTGTCTGACAAAGCCGAAAGCCGGGCTCGAACCGGCGACCTACGCATTACGAATGCG
>DGHP01000105.1 GCA_002392705.1 Lachnospiraceae bacterium UBA3845
CCCCCTGCTGCGTTTCTGCCGCCGGAATTTCCTCCTGCGCTTTCAATTCGTTTTGCATCGGTTCGCTCATAACGTTCTGCTCCATATATTCCCGCACATCCGTCTGCAGTACCGCTCCTGAATCCGGCGGTCTTCAGCAGAATCCGGGAGATTTCAGCGGACCGGATCCGGCTTCGCCGGTTGTCCGTCGTCCTCCGCCCAGTCTGAGAGGTAGTCATCCCCATCATCCGTCCACATGGACGGATCATTGGCCTCGATCTCGATCTCTCCGAAGGTCTCTTCCTGTTTCACATAGATATGTCCCCTCTTCATCAGTTCCAGAAGAGTCAGAAAGGCAACCACGGTGTACATGCGGCCGCTGCGGAGCATCAGCAGTCTGCGGAAGGTACAGTGCCTGCGGTTCATGATGTAGCGCTCCACGAACTGCATGGTCTCGGCAGTATCCACCTCCTGCTTTTCAATTCTTCCGAAAGAGGAACGGATGGGATCCTTCAGATCCTCTCGTCTCTTCATGACCTCCTGGAAGATCCTGTACAGCCCGGGCAGGGTCACGCCCGCTTTGTCGAGGACCTCATCCACATCCACAGGTTCCCGGAAGGAAGCCACCTCCTTCGGGATATTCTGTCTGTGATAATAGACGCCTTCCGCGCGCTCCTCCCGCTCTCTCAGCTCAAAGGACATGTACTTGTACATCTTGTATTCCAGAAGCTGGCGGACCAGCTCGTCCCTGGGATCGATCTCCCCGCCCGTCTCATCCTTCTCGGCAGGCAGGAGCATGCGGGATTTGATATCCAGAAGCGTCGCCGCCATCACCAGAAATTCGCTCATGGTGTCCAGCTGGGTCTCCGTCTCCTGCATGGCGGAAAGGTACTCCATGTACTGTCCCGTAATCAGTGCAATCGGGATATCATAGATATTGACTTTATTCTTGTCGATCAGGTGCAGGAGAAGGTCCAGGGGACCCTCGAAGGCCTGCAGCTTTATCTCAATCGCCATAATATCGCAGCCTCCCGGAATATGTTTCTGCCGCCCCCGCGCTTCATACGGCAGACCGCAGAGCATCCTGCCGCCAGCGGCAGTTAAATCAGAACCTGTTTCTCCTGCAGGCCCGACAAACCGGAACCCGGTTTCAAACAGGCCGTGAACAGTAATTATTCCACGTCCAGAATCACAAGCTCCGCGGGATTGAACATCCTCAGTTTCACCGTATGGGTTCCCAGCCCGGCGCTTACAATCATCTGGGCGGAGCCGCAGTAAAAGCGTCCCCTGTCGTATTCCGGCAGCAGGTCGAAACCGGGCCCGATGATGCCCCCGATCCCGGGCAGGCGGACGATGCCGCCGTGCAGGTGCCCCGAGAGGGTGAGATCCGCTCCCCAGCGGGCGTAGGCCTTAAAAAACTTCGGATGATGGGCGAGCAGAATATTATAGCCTCTGCCCGGATCTCCCAGTTTTTCCCGGATCAGGCAGGGATCCATGCAGGCGCAGGATCTCCTGTAGTATTCATATTCCGGCTCCAGGCCGGAAAGGGTCACCGTCATGCCTTCAAAACACAGTTCCCTGCTGCAGTTGTTCATCAGGATAACGCCGGAGGCCTTAACTGCCTCCTCATAGGTCCGGTAAGCTTCTGCACAGTGCCTGCCGGTCCGCATCCTGGTCTCATGATTGCCGTTAATGGCGTATACAGGGCAGAGCCCCGCAAGCGCGCGGAGCGTAGTGAGAGCGGTGTCACAGCCGCATCTTCCGAACTTGGCGAATACCAGATCGCCGACGGAAAAAACCGCCAGCGGGTGCGACATCTCCACGGCCCGGATCAGGTGCTCCGTGTCAGAGCCGTAGACGTCATTGTGCAGATCCGCCAGCACCGCGATAGAATATGGCCTGACAGGACGGTTTTTTCTGTCCGGGACGCGGATTGTATAATGGGCGATTCGAATCATGTCTCCTCCGGGCTCTCAAGAAAAATCCCCGGTCGCGAAGACCGGGGACAAATCATCCATCGGGAAGATCAGTTATACTTGCGCTTACGAGCAGCTTCAGACTTTTTCTTACGTCTGACAGACGGCTTCTCGTAATGCTCTCTCTTGCGAATCTCCTGCTGGATACCTGCTTTTGCACAGCTTCTCTTGAAGCGGCGAAGAGCACTGTCCAGAGACTCGTTCTCACGAACTATTACATTAGACATTCTTTACACCCTACCTCCCTCCAGCTGTGAATTGTGCATCACCAACTGTCCGGGTAATTTCATGCACGAACGAAATTATAGCACGTCCTCTTTCGTTCCGTCAATAGTTTTTCTTCTGCAGTGATCCATTCAAGATAGACAATCTTTCCATTCTCAAATTGTGCAAAACATCCATTGCAGAAGACTGTCTTCAGTGAAGCAGGCTTTCGACAACCTTCCCGGCCTCTTCCAGAGCCTGGTTCACGCCCTCCGGATTCTTGCCGCCGGCCATGGCCATATTCGGTCTTCCTCCTCCGCCGCCTCCGACAAACTTCGCGATGCCCTTGATCAGATTGCCCGCATGGGCTCCCTTCTTCATGGCTCCGTCCGTTGCCGTCGCCATCAGCTGGACCTTTCCATCGGCAACCGACGCAAGAACGATGACACACTCGCCCAGCTTATCCTTCAGAGAATCTCCGAGCTCACGCAGGCCGTTCGCGTCCACGCCTTCCATTTTGGCAGCAAGGAAGCGGACTCCGCCGATCTCACGGACATTGTCCATCACGTCGCCCATGGCGTTCTTTGCCGCCTCGCTCTTCAGAGCTTCGATCCGGGCGTGGGCTTCCTTCAGTTCCGCCTGGAGTGCAGTGATCTTCTCGAGCAGACCGTCCGGACTGGTCTTCAGCATGGCTGCCGCCGCCGCGACTTCCGACTCCTGCTGCCTGTAATAGGCGATCACCTGCTCACCCGTCAGGGCTTCGATCCTCCTGACGCCTGCCGCTACGCCTGCCTCGGACAGGATCTTGAAGTTCCTGATATCGGCGGTATTGGCCACATGTGTGCCGCCGCACAGTTCTCTGGAGAAATCACCCATGGAGACCACGCGGACCTCCTCGCCGTACTTCTCGCCGAACAGGGCCATGGCGCCGGTTTTCTTCGCTTCTTCCAGCGACATGATGTCCGTCTTTACCGGAATCCCTTCCATGATCTCCCGGTTCACCAGATCCTCCACCCTGCGGATCTCCTCCGGCGTCATCGCCTGGAAATGGGAGAAGTCAAAGCGGAGCCTGTTCGGGGTAACCAGGGAACCCTTCTGTTCCACGTGGGATCCCAGGACCATCTTGAGCGCCTTCTGGAGCAGATGCGTCGCGGAGTGATTTCCGCAGGTGGCCTTTCTGGCATTCTCGTCAACCGTAAGGGTGACCTTGTCGCCCGTCTTCAGCATGCCGCGCAGCACATGGCCGACATGGCCGACTCTTCCGCCGCGCAGATGTATCGTATCCTCAACCTTGAACTCGCCGTCCGGTCCGGTAATCAGTCCGGTGTCGCCTGTCTGTCCGCCCATGGTCCCGTAGAAGGGGGTCTTCTCTGTCACGATCGTACCCTTCTCGCCGTCGGTCAGGGCCTGGGTAAGCTCGGTCTGTGTCGTGAGGACCGTGATTTCGGACTCATCGCTGAGATGATCGTAGCCGTCAAACTCCGTCGTGATCTCAACCGGGATGCTGTCATAGACCGTGGCATCCGCGCCCATATAGTTGGTCTTGGCCCTTGCAGCGCGGGCCCTCTCCCTCTGCTCCTTCATGCAGGCGTCGAAGCCTGCCTGGTCAACAGTATAACCCTTTTCCTCCAGGATCTCCTTCGTCAGATCCAGCGGGAAACCGTAGGTATCATACAGGGTAAAGGCATCTTTTCCTGCCAGTTCCTTCTTTCCCTCTTCCTTCATTCCCTCTTCCAGGGAGGAAAGGATCGAGAGACCCTGGTCGATGGTACGGTCAAAATTGTCCTCTTCCTGGGCAAGAACCTTGAAAATGAAATCTTTTTTCTCCTCCAGCTCCGGATAACCGTCCCTGGAAGTCTCAATCACGGTCTTCGACAGTTCGGAGAGGAAAGCACCCTCGATGCCGAGCAGTCTTCCATGTCTGGCCGCACCCCTGATCAGGCGGCGCAGGACATATCCGCGGCCCTCATTGGTCGGCATGATTCCGTCCGAGATCATAAAGGTCGAGGAGCGGATATGGTCGACGATCCTGCGGATCGAGACATCCTTCATCTCATCTGAATGATACGCGGTGCGGGCAAATTCGCAGACCTTGTCCCTGAGGGCAACGATGGTATCGATGTCGAACATGGAATCCACTTCCTGGCAGACCACCGCCAGGCGCTCCAGGCCCATGCCCGTATCGATGTTTTTCTGCTTCAGGGTCTCATAGTTGCCGTTGCCGTCATTTTCAAACTGTGTGAAAACGTTGTTCCAGATCTCCATATAGCGGTCGCAGTCGCAGCCCGGCTCGCAGGTCGGTTTGCCGCAGCCGTATTTCTCGCCGCGGTCATAGTAGATCTCGCTGCAGGGACCGCAGGGGCCGGCGCCGTGCTCCCAGAAATTATCCGCCTTGCCGAAGCGGTAGATCTTCTTTGCGGGGACGCCGATCTCCTTGTTCCAGATATCAAAGGCCTCATCGTCATCCAGATAAACGGAAGGATAAAGCCTTTCCGGGTCAAGACCCACAACCTCGGTCAGAAATTCCCAGGACCAGTGGATGGCTTCAGTCTTAAAATAATCCCCGAAGGAGAAATTCCCGAGCATCTCAAAGAAGGTGCCGTGACGTGCCGTCTTTCCTACATTCTCGATATCGCCGGTGCGGATGCACTTCTGGCATGTGGCGACTCTGCGGCGCGGCGGGATCTCCGCACCGGTAAAATACGGTTTCAGAGGAGCCATTCCGGCGTTGATCAGCAGAAGGCTCTTGTCATTATGCGGTACAAGCGAAAAGCTCGGCATCACAAGATGGCCCTTGCTCTCAAAGAAATCAAGAAACATCCTGCGAAGTTCATTGACACCATACTTCTTCATGATTCGATTACGACCTTTCCTAATAATTTCGGATAACAAAAATTACCGTTTATCACCGGACACATTCTGCAAAACTGTGAACAGCTGCTCTGTCAGAGCGCCACCTTCGCGAATTTCTTTTTGCCGCGGCGAAGGACGATTCCGCCGTTTTTCAGCTTTTCCTGATCAAGGACCGCGTGAACATCCGTGACCTTCTCTTCATCAACCAGAACTCCGCCCTGCTCGATCGCGCGGCGTCCTTCCGAACGGTTCGTGACAAGTCCGGCCCCGACCAGAGCTCCGATCAGGTCGACCTTCTCATCCCGGAAGGAGCTGAGATCAAGTACAATCGCCTCAAGGTGCTCCGTATCGGCACCGCCCGCGGCGAACAGCTTCCGCGCGCCGTCCCGGGCCTTCTTTGCCTCTTCTTCGCCGTGCACCATCTCGGTCAGGCTGTAGGCAAGGATTTCCTTGACCTCGTTCAGCTCCTGCCCTTCCTTCTTCTCGTAGCTTTCGATCTCTTCCACCGGAATAAAGGTGAGCAGCTTCATGCACTTGATGACATCCTGGTCGCCGACATTTCTCCAGTACTGGTAGAAATCAAAGGGGCTGGTCTTATTGGGATCCAGCCACACGGCACCCTTCGCGGTCTTGCCCATCTTCTTTCCCTCCGAATTGGTAAGGAGGGTAATGGTCATGGCCTCGGAATCCGCATTCTCAAGCTTTCTGCGGATCAGCTCCCGGCCGGCCAGCATGTTCGACCACTGGTCGTCGCCGCCGAACTGCATCTGGCAGCCGTAATTCTTGTAAAGCATATAGAAGTCATATGCCTGCATGATCATATAGTTGAATTCGAAGAAGGTCAGTCCCTTCTCCCATCTCTGCTTGTAGCATCTTGCGGCCAGCATCTCATTGACCGTAAAGCAGGTCCCGACTTCGCGCAGGAGATTTACATAATTCAGGTCCAGAAGCCAGTCGGCATTATTGACCGTAATGGCCTTCCCTTCGCCTTCTCCGAAATCGATAAATCTGCTCATCTGCTGACGGAAGCACTCACAGTTGTGCTGAATCGTCTCGACCGTCATCATGGGACGGGAATCGGTTCTGCCGGAGGGATCCCCCACCATGCCCGTGCCGCCGCCCAGAAGCGCGATCGGCCGGTTGCCCGCCATCTGCAGTCTCTTCATCAGGCAAAGGGCCATAAAATGTCCCACATGAAGACTGTCGGCGGTCGGATCGAATCCGATGTAAAAGGTTGCCTTACCGTTATTGATCATCTCACGGATCTTTTCCGCATCCGTCAGCTGCGCGAGAAGGCCTCTCGCCTGAAGCTCCTCATAAACACCCATCTGTCTTGTCCTTTCTTAATCTCAGGCCTGAAAACTTCCCCGCTCTCCCGGGAGACAGCTCCTGCCCGTCCGGCACGGCACAGTCATCGGGAGACCGCCCCGCTTCGCAGCGGCAGCCATAGATTCTCTCTTTCCGCGGCCCGCGGGACCGCGATGCATAATAGTATACAAACGGTATTCCCAAAAGTCAAATGCAACAGTTCTTCATAAAGGAGGTAACCGCCTCAAGCACCTGGTCCAGATGGTAATCATAGCAGTGGTCGTCTCCCGGAATGGTGACCAGCTTCGCGTTTTCATACTTCTTCTGCAGTTCAACGGCGCAGCGGTAGGGAACCGCCTCATCCGCGTCCCCGTGCACAATCAGCACGGGGCCTTTGAATCTCGCCGCCGCCTCGTCTATGGGCAGAAGCTGGGCTGTCCGGAAGTAGGCGGAATCAAGGAGCTTTCCGTCCGGGAATTCCACGGTATCCGGGATGTTCAGCGGATCAAACTGCGCGCCGAGCATGTCTCCCTTCAGTGCCCCTTCCTTTATAATGGTCGCCGGGGAGAGGGGGATGATCGCCTTCAGACGGTCCGGATTCATGCCGCCGGCAAGAACGGTCGCAAGTCCGCCCTGGGAATGTCCGGTCAGATAGAGATCCGTCACAAAATCGAGCTTCGCGGCATAATCAATCACGGTCAGAAGTTCCGATACCCATTTGAAAATGGTATGGGTGCGGAAGCTTCCGCCGCTCTTCCCGTGGCCGTACAGTTCCACGCGCAGAGTGGCAAAGCCGCAGCCGTTCAGGGCCGACGCCACCGCGGTGATATGCCGCTCCTCCATGTGGCCGGTAAAGCCGTGCGCCACAATCACCAGAGGGCATTTTCCCTCGTTCTCAGGAAAATCAAGCTTCGCGTGCAGCGAGATTCCGTCATGGTCGATGTAGAATTCTCTGTTTTCCATCCTGGTCTCCTTTCTCACTTTTCTTACTTTCGAAGGTTCTTCTTTTTATAAAGAATCTTCTGCTCCTGCCGGAGGTCTGTCTGCGTTTTCTCCCTTGCCGCCGCGGAAATGTCTGATCAGACAGAATCCTCTCCTCCTGAAGAAGGTCTTTCCGCGGTTTCTCCTCCGCCGCGGAAATGTCTGATCAGAGAGCCGGCCAGGACAAGGTCCGCGCCCAGCCAGGCCGCCACTTCTCCGTACATGATGCTGGTTCCGCCAAGATAACGGCTGATGAAAAGCGCCATAAATGTGCGCATCAGAAATTCGGCGATTCCGGACACCATCGTCATGACGGTGTCCCCGAGTCCCTGCAGGGTCGAGCGGGTCACATGCAGCACATAAAGGATGGGGAGGCAGATCCCCATGATCAGCAGATACTGATAGGCTGTCTGCCTCGCCTCCAGAACCCGGGCCGTACTGCCGGGAAGGAAAGCCGCCCCGATCTGATGGCCGAAGAGGACCATGGCCGCGCCGATCACAAAAGATGTGCCCGCGCCGATCAGCATCGCCGCTTTATAGCCTGCGCGGATCCGGTCCCATCTCCCCGCTCCGTAATTCTGCCCGGTATAGGTCACCATGGCATACCCGTAAGCGATCCCGGCCCCTTCCAGCGCTCCGTAAAGCTTATTGGTGGCCGTATAGCCGGCGATAAAGGAGACCCCGAAGCCGTTTACCACGTGGATCACGATCATTCCGCCGACGGAAATCAAAACGTTCTGCAGGACAAGCGGCGTGCAGAGACGAAGCAGCTTCCCGTTCAGCCCGGGTTCCTTATCACTGTCAGCCGGGCCGTTATGAGGCGCTTTGCGCGGGTCTGTCCCTGCCGCGGGTCCACTGCCGGTTTCCTTAGGCTCCCCTGCCTTAAGCCTGCCCGGCCGGAATTCCTCCACCGAAAACATCGCTCTCAGGCACCAGAGGCCGGAGAGCAGCTGGGCCATGACCGTTGCGGCGGCGGCGCCGGCAACGCCCAGGCGGAAAACCATGACGAAGACAAGGTCCATGCCGATATTGAACAGGGAGGCCGCCGTCATCGCCTGCAGAGGCGTCCTGCTGTCCCCCAGCGCCCGCAGCATGGAGGCCGTAAAATTGAACAGCATCTGTGCCGGCACACCCAGAAAGAGGATGACGGCGTAGGTTCGCGACATGGGCCGGATCCCTTCCGGCACCTGAAGAAGATTCAGGACAGGAGGAACCGAGAGCAGTGCGCACAGCGTAAGCAGCAGCCCCAGTCCCGCGGACAGAAGCATGGACTGCCGGTAAGCTCTTTTCAGTCCCTGCCGGTCACCTGCGCCGAAGCGCTGGGCAATCAGAATGGCAAAACCCTGGGTAATTCCCTGGATCGTTCCGAGAACCAGATAAAGGTACCAGTCGATACTGCCCAGGGAAGCCAGCGCGTCCACGCCGACGCCCCTGCTGACAATCAGGGAATCCGCGACGGTGTAGAGCTGCTGGAACAGATTTCCCAGCATGAGAGGGATGGCAAAGGTGAAAATCAGCCCTGCCGGGCTTCCCTTCGTCATATCTTTTACATTCTTCAAATCAAACCCTCCGTCTCTCACCGCTGCCGCGGGAAACAATCCTCGCATTTTGGGCCCCGGCAGGTTACAATAATAAGAAGGCCGCCGGGATCATGAGGAAGTTTGGTTGCTATAGTTGCCGTGCGCCGGGCGCAATTCCGCCGAGGCGGAATCGATTTCAGATCATTCCGGAGATCAGGCCGCAGATTATGATGAAAGGACCATGTATCTATGAATAACAGCCATGCGGATCAAAACCGCGGAACCTATATTCCCTTCTATGTCGATCTGTCAGAGAAAAAGATTCTTGTGGCAGGCAGCGGCCCTGCCGCCCTGAAAGCGCTCCGGACCCTCTCTGCCTCAGGGGTCAGCCTTTTCTGCCTTACAGATTCAGACCCGGTCCCGCCGGAGCTGTCCGCCCTCTGCGCGGCGGAGGCCGTAACAATCCTGAATAAGACTTACGAGCGGGAAGATCTCTACGATATGGATTATGTGATCTGCTGCCTTAACGATCCGCGAACCGTGCACGATATCTTTATCAGCTGCCGTACACTCGGAATCCGGATCTGTGTGCCGGGCGATCCTTCGCACAGTGATTTCTTCCTGGAAGCCCCGGAAGAAACCTCCGCTCAGACCCCATCCTCCAGGGGCAGTTCCTGCCCGGAAACTCCGGAAAACTCCTCTGCCCGTGCCATTTCCGGGCAGGACCCGCAGAACCTTTCCCCGGATCCTTCCGACTGCAGCAAAGACATAGACAACGCCGCCGGGCCCGGGAACGCTCTCCCGGAACTGACCATCTATACGGACGGGTCCGCGCGGGGCAACCCGGACGGTCCCGGAGGCTACGGAGCCGTACTGGAATTCCGGGGCCGGGACGGACAGGTACATACAAGGGAGTACAGCCAGGGCTACCGGAAAACCACAAACAACCGCATGGAGCTCATGGCGGCGATCGCGGCGCTGGAAGCTCTGACCAGACCCTGCAGCATAGACCTGTGGTCGGATTCCCAGTACCTGATCAAAGCCTTCAACGACCACTGGATCGACGGCTGGATCCGGAAGAACTGGACCCGCGCCGGGAATGAGCCCGTAAAAAACGCCGACCTCTGGAAGCGCCTCCTTGCTGCAGCGGCCCCTCACCGGATCCGCTGGCACTGGGTCAAAGGGCATGACGGAAACCCGGGAAATGAACGCTGCGATGAACTGGCGACATCTGCCGCGGATTCCGGCAATCTGATCGACGACATCCCCGCTGAATAAA
>DGHP01000057.1 GCA_002392705.1 Lachnospiraceae bacterium UBA3845
TCCGCCCCAGGCGCTGTACAATTTCAATTCCTTTCGTCCGGTAATTCTCCGAAGAGATATCCTCAGGAGTGGTTTCTTCATTCGAATAGCTTTTCGCTTTCTCATGCTGCGGTCTGACAACAGAAGACCCGATTCCGTTCGCGCTCTTCCAGATATAGTCTCCCGCTTTCTGCCCGAGATTCGACTGAAGAATCGCGGGATCCATGGCGGCCGCCTGGCCGATCGTACAGATTCCGAGCTGTCTCAGACGCTCCTCGGTAGCCCCGCCGCATCCGTGCAGCTCCCGCATGGGCAGCGGCCACATTTTCCGCGGAACTTCGTCCGGATATAAAGTATGGACCTTGTCCGGCTTCTCAAAATCACTTGCCATCTTGGCCAGGAGCTTGTTCACGGAGACCCCGATATTGACTGTAAACCCGAGTTCTCTGTATACCCGTTTCCGGATTTCATGAGCCGCGTTCAGCGGCCACTGCTCCTCCGCTTTCAGTCCCGCCCGGCTGCCGGCCAGCCTGTAGGGGCTCCCGGACATATCCAGATACGCCTCATCGATTGACGCCTGTTCCACCAGGTCCGTATATTCACGCAGAATCTCCATGAGGGCGCGGGAATAGCTCCGGTATACCTTGAAATCCGCTCTCACAAGAACGAGGGAAGGGCATTTGCGCAGAGCCTGCACCACCGGTTCCCCCGTCTGCACGCCATATCGCTTTGCCGGGATGGACTTGGCCGTGATGACGCCGTGCCTGGTCGCCGTATCTCCTCCCACTGCGGACGGAATCGTTCTAAGGTCTGTACTTTCCGGATCTTCCTCCAGTTTTTTCAGGGCGGACCAGGATAAAAAGGCAGAATTCACATCCACATGAAAGATACAGTGCTCGTCATTCCTCATAGTTCCCCCCGGATCAATTCTGCCCTGGCTGAATATTATTCCTTCTGTTTTTTGACGTATGCTGCTCCGACATCGAAATGATATCTGACAATTCCCAGGTCAACCCTGCTGAACGGACCTTTCCTGTCCGCAAACGCGGCGGTACCATCCTCCTTCAGGCTGATCTCAAATTTCTGCTGATTGATCGCGGTAGGAGCCAGAAGCGCCATCTCCACTCCGAAGTTGAACCAGTCCGGTTTCTCCCCGGAACCGGCCACCACCTGCTGCGGGGTTTTGGATTTGTGCGGTCTCCCCTGGTTGGCGCCGTAACCGATCGCGATCACGATAACAAGCCGCTCATTCTGACCGATCTCAGCCGGTACATTTTTCGCGCTGTAGGTTCCCGCCCAGCATGTATTCAGTCCAAGCTGCTGCGCATACAGAACGACTTTCTCCCCGTAATAGCCGACCCGCTCCTCGACAGTCCTGTCATCCGGCCCGACGCAGGCAATCACGGACGGCGCGCTTCCCAGCCCCATGACTTTGCTCATCAGCCTGTTGAAAGTATTTCCCGCATCCTCGAGAAGCTGCAGATGAAGATTTCCTTTTTCATTGCAGCGGCCAATCAGCGCATTCAGTTTTTCCACAGTCTCAGAATCAATCTTCTTATCCAGGTATGCACGGACAGAATGTCTTTCCCGGATTGCCTCGATCTCTGTCATAACAGCATTTCTCCTCATAAATCCTTCCCATTTTCCGTTAAAAGCAGTCTGACGCCGCTAAGGATCGAAAAATGGCAGCAGCTTACTCCGTAAGTTCACGCCAGGCCTGCTGCAGGCCGTCGATGATCCCCAGGTGCTGCGGACATGCCGCCTCGCAGGCACCGCAGCCTATGCACCTGTCCGCTCCGCTGTCCTTTTCCCTGATCTGCCCGAATTCCCAGTCATTCTTTGGATCCGTATTATACAGCGAATGATTGTTCCATACAGAGAAAATGCCCGGAATATTCACACCGTTGGGACATGGCATACAGTAGCGGCAGCCGGTGCATCCGATCTTTGTGCGGCTCAGATATGCTTCGCGCACATTGTCCATCAGCTGCAGTTCATCCTGATCCATGATGCCCGGCTCCACGGTATCGAAAATCCGGAGGTTCTCATCGATCTGCTCTTTCTCATTGCAGCCGGAAAGAACCACTGCGATCTCCGGACGGTTGCAGAGCCAGCGGAATCCCCATTCCACGGGGCTGCGCTTTACAGGGAACGCATCGTAGAGCGCCTGTACATTGTCCGGTGCTTTCGCAAGACGGCCGCCCAGAAGTCCTTCCATAATCACCACAGGAATGCCGAGTTTTCCTGCAAGCTCAAGTCCTTTCGTACCGGCCTGGTTATTGATGTCCATAAAATTATACTGAATCTGGACCATATCCCAGTCATAATCCTGAAGAATATATTCAAACTCCTCATAGGGGCCGTGGAAAGAGAAACATTTATAGCGGATCTTTCCGGCTTTCTTCATATCGTCGAAGAATTCCGGGGCTCCGATGGACTTGAAATACTCCCATTTCTCCTTATCAATTCCATGCATCAGATAGAAATCGATATGATCCGTCTGAAGTTTTTTCAGCTCGGTTTCCAGCAGCGCTTCCATCTCCGCACGGTTATGCACATGTTCCGCAGGCATCTTCGTGGCGATTGTCACCCTGTCGCGATACCCGTCCTGCAGGGCTTTTCCAAGCACGATCTCAGATGTTTTGTCCAGGTAGACGTATGCGGTATCCAGATAGGTCACGCCTCCGTCGACTGCCTGCCGGATGAGAGAGATGGCCTTCTGCTCGTCGATAATGCTGTCGCCAGACGCCGCGCCGTTGAAGCGCATGCAGCCCAGGCCGAATGCAGATGTCCGGATGTTCAGTTTACCCATGCTGCGATATTTCATTTGTCAAATCCTCCCTATATTACATGTGGTTATCCGAAAAAAACACTACGGACGGCTCTTTCTTATCCCCGCCCGGCTGCGGCCGTCTGTTCAGAGAGGTCGCCTGGCCTGATTCAGAAACAGCAGGCCTGATAACATCCTTGTCACAGATATTTTACCACTTGAAGTCAACTCTAAGTCAAGACCTGCGCACTATCATGCAGAAACTGCTATATATTGCATTGACGCTTTTTTAATTATTTAGCCTTAGATGAGTAAGAAAGTAGCAC
>DGHP01000162.1 GCA_002392705.1 Lachnospiraceae bacterium UBA3845
CATCCGCATGGGCAAGCCGCAGCGCACATGTTTCCGCGAAAGCGCTTTTCCCGCTCCCGCTGCCGCCCGTCACTGTAATAAACATGGTTATTCCCTCAGAAGGTTATGATCTCATGTCCGATCAGATTCTGGTTCTTTAAAAGATGGGCATTCTTCTCATCGCATTCATACAGGCGGTAAAGAATCACCCGCATCTTCTCCCCGATCTCGACAGGCCTTCGCTCCAGAGAACGATGAGTCTTCAGGGGGATTCCCTTTACGTCCAGCGTCACCTCCAGATGGTCTCCCTGGAAAGTAATATCAGTGATGATTCCTACCTCGGAATAATCAATAATATCACGGAACTTGCGGTTGTCGTCCTTGAAGGCCTCCACGAATTCCGGCCGGATGATGGCCTCTTTATAAGTCCCGTTCTCAAAGCCCGAGAAGCGCTGGTAATCCCGGATCCGCATCGACTGGCCGATAAAGGTGGCGACAAAAGGCGTCTGCGGGTTTTTGTAGATTTCCAGAGGAGCTCCGGTCTGTTCCACCCGGCCCGCGTTGGTTACGATGATCTGGTCGGCAACCTCCACCGCCTCGTTCTGGTCGTGGGTCACGAAAATGCTGGTAATGCCGACCTTATGAATCATCTCCTTCAGCCAGCTGCGCAGCTCCTGCCGGATCTTGGCGTCGATCGCGGCGAAGGGCTCATCCAGGAGCAGGAGCCCCGGTTCCGGCGCCAGAGCTCTGGCAAAGGCAACCCTCTGTCTCTGCCCTCCGGACAGCTGGTCCGGATAGCGCTTTTCAAGGCCGCTGAGCCCGGTTAAGGCAATCAGTTCCTTCACCCGCTTTTTTACTTTATCCTTCGGCGCCTTCTTCACATTCAGGCCGAACGCGATATTGTCCTGCACTGTCATATAGCGGAACAGGGCATAATTCTGGAACACGAATCCGATTCCGCGGTCCGACGCGGGCACATCATTGACCCGCTTTCCGTCGATCAGGATATCTCCCGCGTCCGGGGACTCTAGTCCCGCGATCATGCGCAGGATCGTCGTCTTTCCGCTTCCGCTGGGGCCCAGGAGCGCCGCAAGCTCGCCCTTTTCGATACCGAAACAGACATCATCCGATGCCTTGAAATTGCCGAATGTTTTTGTGATATGGCGCAGTTCCACATACATATGATACTCCGAACCTCCCTGTTATCTTCTGAAAGCTGCGTGCCCCGCCTCCTGCAAGCCGAGCCGGAACCGG
This sequence comes from Lachnospiraceae bacterium UBA3845, assembly GCA_002392705.1. GTDB lineage: Bacteria > Bacillota > Clostridia > Lachnospirales > Lachnospiraceae > Porcincola. The sequence goes on from DGHP01000162.1 coordinate 1,234, forward strand.
ATGATTCCTTCCGGCCGCCGATGAGCGTGCCCCGCCTCCTGCGGGCCGGGCGTTGCGATTCACGGTCCTCCACATATCAGGCCATGAATCGCAACGGCCGGGCGGCAGTTCATTTATCTCTGAATTCCTCTTCCTGCTCCCGGTCAGTCTCATTTCCCGGAACGGTGCTCCAGGATATTGCGGATAATCAGCACAATTACCGCAAGGATCACCAGGATCGAAGATACCGCAAACGCAGCCGTGATCGAATCCGCGGAGCCGGACAGGTACAGGGCATCGATCTCGAGCGGCAGAGTGAAGGTCTCCCCTCTTGTCTTCGAGAGGGCATTGACCGCACCGAACTCGCCGAGCGCCCTGGCCGCGCACAGGATAACCCCGTACAGGAGGGCCCATTTCATCTGCGGGAAGGTGATTTTACGGAAAATGGTAAAGCCCTTCGCTCCCATCAGAGCCGCCGCTTCCTCCTCATCGCTGCCCTGTGCGTTGAGAACCGGGATCAGTTCCCGCGAGACAAAGGGAAATGTCACAAAAATCGTCGCAAGCACCACGCCCGGTATTGCAAAAACGATACGGATATCCGTTCCGAAACGGGCATTGAAGCTCTCGATCAGCGGCCAGGCCCATCCGAGCCTGCCGAAGGTCATAATAAAGGCAAGGCCTGCGATTACCGGCGAGATCGAAAACGGAATATCGATCAGCGTTGTCAGAAGCTGCTTACCCCTGAACTGGAACCTGGTCAGAAGCCAGGAAGCCATAATGCCGAAAAAAGTATTGACTGCCACGGCGATCGCCGTCGCGATCAGCGTAACTTTCAGGGCTGAAAGAACTGTTTCTGTCCTGAGAGATGCCAGATAGAAGGAAAAGCCTCTGGCCAGGGAATTCCGGATCACGGAAATCAGGGGCAGAACCAGCATCAATATCAGAAACAGGGCCGAGACCGCTATCAGGAATCTCCTGGCCCCCCTGCTCTCCCGTTCCTTGCGGAAAGCAGAAGTCACACCGCCTTCAAGGGCCACGGTGGAACTGCCGCCTCCGGTGCGCTTTGCCTGGCGGATCTGGATAATATTCAGAAACAGAAGAATCAGGAAGGACAGAATCAGCAGCACCAGAGCGATCGCTGCCGCTGAATCATAGTCCGTATAGTTCAGCTTCTGCATGATGACGTAGGAGACAACCTGGGTATGCTGCCGTACATTATTACCGGAAATATAGATGACGCTGCCGTATTCTCCGACCCCTCTTGCAAAAGCGAGCCCGAAGCCCGTCAGGACGGCCGGCATCAGTTCCGGCACAATCACCTTCCGCATGGTCATCATCCTGGACGCGCCCAGGATTCCGGCTGCCTCCTCAAACTGTGGATCCAGCTTCTCGAGCACCGGCTGTATGGCACGCACCGAAAATGGAATCCCGATAAAAACCAGAGCCAGCGTGATACCGGCATGCGTATAGGAAACCCGGATTCCGATCTTTGCGAGCGCCGCTCCGATCAGGCCCGTATCAGAATACATTTTCGACAGGGTAATGCCGGCTACCGCAGTGGGCAGGGCAAAGGGAAGCTCGATCAGTCCGTCCAGGATCCGTCGTCCGGGAAAATCGTAGCGGACCAGGACCCAGGCAAGAATCAGGCCCATCACGGAATTGATCAGAGCTGCCAGCGCAGAGCTGACAATACTGGTCCGGAAGGCATACAGAACTGCCTTCTGGCTGATCACTGTCCAGAAGGTCTGAGGGGACAGATGGAAGGCGTAACCCAGAATGGAAGCCAGCGGAATCAGGATCAGGATCGACAGCATCGTCACCGTGACCCCCATCGAGAGGCCGAATCCCGGTATGACGTGTCCTTTGCGGTGACCGGATCCCTTTCCGCTTTCGATCGCCTCACGTTCCTGATCCGAACCCGGTTCCAGGGCGTTCCCGTCAGCGCTGCCGCCAGCCTGAACGCCCTGCTGTATTGTTCTTGCAGTATCTCCTGCAGTCATAAAGCAGACTCCTTCTTAAAATCCGTAAATCTCGTCAAAAAGGGCGCCGTCCACAAAGTAGGTCATGTATGCTTCGTTCCAGCCGCCGAAATCATCGATTGTGCAAAGGTCCATGTCCAGATCAAATGTATCGGCAAATTCCTGCAGGATCGCTTCATTGCTCGGACGATAGCCGTACTCGCCGATCAGCCTCTGGGCTTCATCCGAATAGAGGTAAGCCAGATAATCATGGGCCGCTTCCTGTGTACCGTTCCGGTCCGCGTTCTCATCCACGATCGCTACGGAAGGCTGCGCCAGGATTGATACGGAAGGAGAAACTATTTCATATTTGTCCGGATATTCCTTCACGGTCGCGAGGGCTTCATTCTCCCAGGCGATCAGCACATCGCCCTGGCCGTTCTCCACAAAAGTCGTGGTCGCGCCGCGCGCGCCGGAATCCATAACCGTCACATTGGCGTAGAGTGCTGTCATAAAATCAATGATCTTCTCCTCGTCCCCGCCGAATTCCTTGTCCGCCCAGTACCAGGCCGCAAGGAAATTCCAGCAGGCGCCGCCGCTTGACTTTGGATCCGGAGTAATGATCTCAACACCCTCTTGAATCAGATCATTCCAGTCATGCAGTTCCTTCTCATTGCCGCTCCTGACCAGGAAAACAATCGTTGACGTATAGGGGGAGGAATGACCTTCAAACTCATCGATCCAGCCGCTCTCGATCAGGCCGGCGTTCTCCACCAGGGTGATATCATGCTCCAGAGCCAGCGTCACCACGTCCGCATCCGCACCCTCGATGACGGATCTTGCCTGCGATCCCGAGCCGCCGTGGGACTGGATCACGTCCGCTTCCAGCCCGGTCTCCTCCTTGTAATGGCTTTCAAAGAGTTCATTATAAGCCGCATACAGCTCACGGGTCGGGTCATAGGATACATTTGTAAGGGTTACATCCGCCGCGAAAGCGCTTCCTGCCATCAACACCGCACCCGCGATCCCCGCTGCGGCTGCTCTTCTGATCATCTTTTTCATTTTCTGACTCCTTTCCCCTGCCGGTCCGCCGGCAGCTGATTATAAAACGATCGCCTCTTCTCCCGAAGTTCAGTCACTTGTATTTTTTTCTGTTTGAATAATTGGATCTTAATGATTTCCAGATGAATTTACAAGGGAAAATGCTGATTTTCTGCTGATATTGTGATATGATTCAGAATATATGACGGCAGACAGATAAGTAATTTATTATGATTAAAGCATCAATCATCCTGCGGCGCGGCAAAGGCCCCTCAATCGCCTGATTTACCAGCGGCTGTATCATCGCTTCTGATCCGGGCGCGGCATAGGCTCCTCAATCGCCTGACTTATCAGCGGCTGTATCATCAGTTCTGTCCTTACTGGCCGGCACAGGGTGCATACAGGCTTTTCGGCAGCACGTATACGGCCCCGTACACAGCCCGGTCTGTGCAGGTTCAGGAAAGGAAGGTTTCCCATGTCACCCAGAATTCTTCAGATTTTTGTCATGGTCTACCGGGAGGAAAGCATCAGCAGGGCCGCCCGCAGGCTGAATATGAGCCAGCCCGCCGTAAGCTCCGCCATCCGCACGATCGAGAACCGCTACCATATCCAGCTTTTCGGGAGGAAAGGCCGCGGAATCCGCAGGACGCCTGACGCGGACAGACTCTTTGAATACGCTTCCCATATCGTCGCCCTCTACAGCCAGATGGATCAGGACCTGGCTGAAGGAAACACGGATATCCCGGTCCGCATCGGATCCAGCATCAGTATCGGCGCCTGCCTGCTCCCGCAGTGCATCCGGGATTACATGGAATGCTTTGGCGCCTCCATGCCCTTTCTGGAGATCAACAGTTCCGACATCATAGAAAAAAAGATCCTGGAGAACCGCCTGGACTTCGCCATGATCGAAGGAAACGTACACTCGGACGCGATCCTGTCAGAACCCCTGATTGACGACCACCTTTCTCTCATCTGCAGCCCGCTCCATCCTCTGGCCGGAAAAAAGACCGTCTCACTGGATGACCTCGCGGAGCAGACCTTCCTGCTCAGAGAGAAGAACTCCGGTACCCGGGAGCTTGCCCAGTCCACGCTCATGATGCATGACTTCCTGCTCCGGCCGCGCCTGGAGAGCACCAGCACTGTAGCCATCATCAACGCTGTCCGTCAGAACCTGGGGCTCTCCATCCTCCCCTGCCGTATGCTCACCCAGTATTTCGAGGATGGTTCCCTGGTGGAGCTCAGCATCCGCGGGATCCGTTTTCTCAGAAAATACTCCATCATCTACCACCAGAACAAATACCTGAGCCCCGACCTCAGCCGGACCATTGATTTCTTCCGCGAATCTATCCGAAGCCAGCAGTAACAGCGATGCGCCTCAATGGATTACAGGTTCAAAGGAGGCAAAGGTCTGCGGAAAAATATAGTTGCTTTTTTGATCGCAGCATGATATATTTCTTTTGTAGCAATTCTTTATATAAGGGATTGCGCAAGAAAGATGCAGTTGTAGTTCATCGGTAGAACACCAGCTTCCCAAGCTGGGGAGGCGGGTTCGATTCCCGTCAGCTGCTTTATCGAAAAGAACCGCTTATTTACTGGAAGCCCAGTAGATAAGCGGTTTTTTATGTGTCAGAATTTGACTGTATGCAGCCATACCTTTTGCCTTTAATCATGATGCGCCCTGCCGCATTCACCGTTTCGTGCGCAGATGCTGCCGGTTCCATCTCCGGATCAGCAGCAATGCAAAAACAGCACCGCATCCTTCACCGGCGATCAGTGCGCAGACCAGCCCGTAGGTTCCGGCCAGGCTGTTTAAAAGGTACATGAAGGGGATATAGAATACCAGTTCACGGAAACAGGCATGCAGCAGCGTGCCCGCGCCGTACCCTACCGCCTGCATATAGAAGGATGAATTATAATTCAGGAACTGAAGGGGGGATGCAAGGCAGCGGATTCTCAGAAATACGACTGCAAGAGCGATCGTAGTCAGTACCGCTTCGGCGTTTCCGGCCTTGGCGCTCAGAAAAATCCGGCAGATCCATGGCGAACAGACTTCGAACATCAGCAGCGTAACACCCGAAACACATAATCCGTAAACCCGTGCCATCCGGATCACATCCCGCATTCTCCTGTGATTGCCGGAGCTGTAATTGTAGGCGATGATCGGCAGCATGCCCTGGCAGATTCCGATATTGACCGCATTCGGAAGCCGCTCCGCCTTCATCACGATTCCGATGGCGGCAAGTTCCAGATCCCCGTGTCCGGACATCAGAGAGTTCAGGACGATGTTGGCCAGGTCAAAGAGTCCGGTCAGAAAGGCGGAAGGGACGCCGACACTGAATATTTCCCTGACATCCTCCTTCCGGATCAGCAGCATGGCGCGCACGCTGCAGCTTAGCGCGGATTCTCCGGAAAGGTGCCAGAGGGTCAGAACCAGATAAATGCAGGCGGCCGCATTGGCGATCAATGTCGCCAGAGCTGCGCCGAACACCTCCTGCCCCTTCGGAAGAATCACAAACATGAACAGCGGGTCCAGGAGAATATTCAGAATTCCGCCCCCGCTCAGTCCGATGGACGCCTGTCTGGAATATCCGCTGTTGCGAAGCAGATGCGCCGCAGCTGCGGAGAGAATCACCGGCACATTCCCGATGACAACCACGACGATCAGATACTGCCTGGCAAAGGCCATGGTATTCTCTGACGCCCCGAGCAGGAGCAGTATGGGATTCAGAAAAAGCCCGATCAGAAGGGAATACAGGACAGCGATCCCGATCGCGCCGTAAAAGCTGAAAGCACAGACACTCTTCGCCCGGTCCGCTTTTCCGCTTCCGCTCAGCCTCGCCATCAGGCTTCCGCCTCCGATCCCGAACAGATTGGCGAATGCGACAGTCATCATGAAGATGGTGAAGGCGAGGGTAACCGCGGCCGTTTTATATGCATCCCCGGTTCTGCCGATATAGATCGTATCGACCATATTATAGACCAGATTGATCAGCTGGCTGATAATGGTCGGAACCGCCATCGTCATCAGGGCGCTGCTCACCGGCATCGACTCAAATAATTCCTTCCTGCCTGCTTCCTTCTTCATTGCCGAACCTTCTTTCTGTCGTAAGCTCTCCCGACTCTTCTCTGCCTTTTATAGAAGCGCTCACTCCCGGATCCTCATCCGGCCGGGCCCTTCTTTTTCTTTCCTGTGCTCAAAACCTTTCATCTGCAGGCTGTTCAATGATGCCTTTCAGATAATCTCTGGCTTCCAGCAGGGAGTCACAGGCAAAATCGCTCAGCCTGGCAATCTCCTCCCCCGCCCTGTCCAGATCATGGATCAGGATCGAATGGCAGCCTGCGGCAGACGCGGAGCGGATCCCGTTCGGGCTGTCCTCAAACACCATGCAGTCCTCCGGATTTGCTCCCATTAAAGCCGCCGCCTTCAGAAAGATCTCCGGATCCGGCTTGGAGACCTTCACCTCGTCCCCGCAGAGGGTATCGTCGAAATATTCCAGAATGCCTGTCCGGTTCCAGTATCTTGACGCGTCCTCCCTCGCGGTCCCTGTCACGATGCACAGCTTCCAGCCGAGGCTTTTCAGGTAATCCAGCAGTTCCCTCAGGCCCTTCTTCTCGGGAAGTCCCTTCTCATCCAGGTAGCGCAGGATCCACTCATCCCTGTATTTTCTGACCTCCATGTAAGGAGCTTTCTCACCGAACCAGCTGTGGAACATCTCCTCGTTCGTTTTCTTGTTTCTGCCGCGGAAGGAAAGAATCATCTCATCCGTCAGCGGAATGCCGGTCTTCTTCGCAGCGTCCCTCCAGCCCAGAAGAGACAGCCGTTCTGTATCAAACATGGTTCCGTCCATGTCAAATAAACCTGTATGCATCATAATCATCCTCCCGAATGTCTTCGCTGACTGTCTTTCTTTCCGTCCGGATCACTCCGGCAGGGACAGTTTTTTCTTCCAGATCCCGCTCAGATAAAGAATAAGCGTGAGCGCCGCGCCGATCAGCCAGGTGGTCACCAGACTGTACTGCAGCATGAGGCAGTTGCCCTGGGGCAGCGCTTCCGTTTTGGACAGAGTTACCAGCAGATAGGCCAGCGGAACACGGATGATAACGGAGTTGAACAGGGAGATCCACATGGGCGTCATCGTATCTCCCGCGCCGCGCATCGTTCCGGACAGGCACTGGGTCACCTCCATGGCGATGTAACCCGGCATCAGGATCATCATCATGGAGAAGGACAGCTGAACCAGTTCCTCCGTGTCCGTAAAAATCGCCATCAGGTTTCTTCCGAAAAAGAACATGAGAACCGCGATTACGACAGAGGTCGCGACACCGATCATGGTTCCCTGGAATGTTCCCTGCTTCACGCGGTCCATCCGCCTGGCGCCCACATTCTGTCCGGTAAAGGTCGTAAGCGCCTGACCGAAGGAGAAGGCAGGCATCATGACAAAACCGTCCACGCGCATCACGATGACATTGGCGGCAATGTACTGCTCCCCGAAGGTATTGGTCAGGGACTGTACGATCAGAAGGGATACGGAAAAGATCGCCTGCGTCAGACCGGAAGGAAGACCAAGCTTCAGAAGGCGCATCATGGGATCTTTGCGGAACTTCAGATATCTGCGGTCAAAATCAAACAGCTGCTTCATGCGCATCAGCTTCCTGAGCGAGAGGATCGCTGAGACAAACTGTGCGATGATCGTCGCCAGTGCGACGCCCGCCACACCCAGCCCGAAATAGCGGACAAAGACATAGTCCAGAACCGTATTGATGGCTGTCGCAATCAGAAGATACACAAGCGCTGATATAGAATCGCCGAGTCCGCGCAGAATACCGCCGAGAATATTATAGTAGGACGTGCCCAGGGTTCCAAGAAACAGGATAACCAGATACTGCCAGGCCCAGTCGATGATGGCCTCCGGGGTACCCAGCAGCTTAAGCAGGGGCCTGGTGAGCAGGGGCACAACCACCATGATGACAACTGACGATACGAAAGTCATGTTGATGCAGGTTCCGATCGCGATGGAAAGGCTTTCCCTGTCCCTGGCTCCGAAGGCCTGCGAAACCATGATTCCGGCGCCTACGGAGATTCCGACAAAAAGCATGAGAAACAGGTTCAGTAAAGGGCCCGCGCTGCCGACCGCAGCCAGGGCGTTGTCCCCCACAAACTTGCCGACGATGATGCTGTCAACCGTATTATAGAGCTGCTGCGCAATATTGCCGATCAGCATGGGGACCATGAAAAGGACGATATTGCCTGCCGGAGATCCGACCGTCATGTCAATCGGTTTGAATAAATCGCGGAACTTCAAGTCTGTACTTCCTCCATTCTTCACCATGCTTGTGTCTAAACAGACCGGCAGCCTTATGAAAACAGCTGCCGGTCCGCATATCTGCAATATAAAGTATTATAGCTTTCGCCAAGGCAGCTTGCAATTGTCATATCACGCATATTTTTGCTCTTTCCCGTACATTTGTTTGGCAGTTATTCTTAGTTATCCCTGTTTCTTACGCGCCGGCAATTCCGGCCGGGCGGATATGGTTCTTCATCACCCCGCCGAAATTGATTTTCATCACCCCGGCGGGTTTGATTTTCATCTTGCCTAATTCCATGCCCTGCGCTAGGATAAAGAATACCTGCTTACAAAAAAACGGAGGCGATTCTGATATGAATTATGATTTTACATCTTTATTGGACCGGAGAGGAAAAGACGCTTACGCAGTTGATGCGGTCCTTGGCCGCAGCAGCGGCTGGGGCTTTGAACCCACGGGCCCGAAGGAGGGGTTCGACTTTATTCCCATGTGGGTCGCCGACATGAATTTCGCGACCGCGCCTTCTGTCACCGACGCCATCAGCCGGCGCGTGCAGCATCCCCTGTTCGGATATTATTCAGCCAGCGATGCTTATTATGACGCGATTATCTCCTGGCATGAAAGACGCCATCATCTCACAGGCCTTAAACGGGAAGACATCGGCTATGAGAACGGTGTCCACGGGATGGTGACCAGCGCAATTCAGATTCTGTCCGCTCCCGGCGACAGGATCCTCCTGCATTCCCCGGTCTATGTCGGCTACTCTTCCGATATCGAGGGAACCGGCAGAAAAGCTGTCTATAGTCCGCTCACGCCTGATGAAAACGGCGTCTGGCGTATGGATTTCGAAGATATGGAGCGCAAAATAAAGGAAAACCGCATCCATCTGGTTGTCTTCTGCTCTCCCCACAATCCGACCGGACGCGTCTGGGAGCGATGGGAGCTGGAGAAGGCTTTTGAGATCTTTGAGCGCTATGAGTGCTATGTGATCAGCGATGAGATCTGGTGCGACATTATCCTCGGACAGAAGGAGCATATTCCGCTCCTTATGGTAAATGAATGGGCCAGGAGCCATGTCCTCACTGCCTGTGCGCCGAGCAAGACTTTCAACCTGGCCGGACTGATCGGCAGCTACCATATCATTCCTGACCCCTTCCTGCGCGACCGGCTCCGCCGTTATGAAGACAATACGCACTACAATGAGATGAACGTCCTGTCCATGCACGCGCTGATCGGCGCCTACAGTGCGGCGGGCGAAGACTGGGTCGCAGAGCTTGGCAGAGTTCTCAGAGGGAACGCCGAATATGCCGTCAGTTATATAAATGCCCATTTCCCTGGTGTCTGGACCGCCATGCCGGAGGGTACCTACATGCTCTTCCTTGACTGCACCGGGAATCTGAAGCAGACCGGCCGGAGTATGGACGAGCTGCTGAAAGCCGGATGGGACGTGGGTGTCGGCTGGCAGGACGGCAGAGACTTCGAGGGCCCCTGCCATATCCGCCTGAACCTGGCCCTGCCCCGGACGAAACTGGAAGAAGCCATGGAAAGACTCAGAAAATACGTTTTCTAAGGAAATCAGTCAGGAATAAATCAGCGTTTC
>DGHP01000073.1 GCA_002392705.1 Lachnospiraceae bacterium UBA3845
ACCAGAAAGCGGTGATCTCAACCCCATGCTTCTTCGTCATCTCACAGACCATCGCGGCAGTCTCATCCGTTAGCAGCGCGCGGTCCCAGCATACCAGCTGGCAGCTGTTCATCCCAAAGGAGCGCAGCTTCCGGAATTCCGCATCCAGGCTGACATCCTGCAGTAAATCAATTGTAACACCTACCCGCATAGTTCGTCTCCTCCCAAAAAAGTTTTATACTATGACGCAATGCCCCGGATGACCAGTTTGCCCACGTCTGCAAAAAGCGCAGCCGTGGGCAAACTATGTCCTCCTTCCGCATCATCCCAGGAAGCGGTGCGCTTCCTCAAGCTCCTTCAGTGCCAGCCGTACAGTGCGGACGCCTTCCTCCAAAGGCGCGGCGGACGGCTCTTCATCTTTTTCCAGGCAGTCATAAAAATACTCGGTTTCCGTATAATAGCCGCCCAGCTCCGGAACCTTCTCCAGCTGCGGTTCCTCCATCGTATCGTCCTTTTTCCAGATCCGGACGGACGGATTCTCCCATGACTTGAAGATCACCGTAGCATCCCGGAAATAAGCCCGGTAAGAGCCCCGGAAGGGCATCTTTGAATTAATATCCCAGACGCCTTCCGCGCTGACCAGTTTCCCGGGATACGTATACTGGGTCAGGATCTGATTGATCATCCCGTCCTCATAGGCCGTGGCGGCGACATGGATCCCTTCCGGTTCCCCCAGCAGGTAACGGATAAAATCCGCGTCGTGAACATGAAGATCCAGCACGACCGATCCGCTCTTCTTCTCATCGTGGAACCAGTTCTGATAGCCCCAGAGAACATTCTGGGAGAGCCGCTGCATGACCAGGCCTTTCAGTTCCCCGTAGGTCTTCTTTTCAAAGAGTTCCTTCAGCAGCCGGTATTCCGGGAAGAAGCGCAGAACCTGTCCGACCATCACCTTCACGCCGGTACGCTTCTGCGTCTCCAGCAGGCGCCCGCACTCTTTTTCTGTAAGGCAGGCCGGCTTCTCCAGAAGGACCGGAATCCCCTTCTCCATGGCCCTGATGGCATATTCCGCATGGAGATAGCTGGGCAGGCAGATATGAACCGCATCCAGCTCCTCCTTCTCCAGCAGTTCATCTGCTTCTTCATAGATGGCGGCTTCCGGCCAGATCTGCGCCGCCTTTTCCCTGCGCTCCTTCATCCGGTCCGCAATCGCCGTCACCGCGATCTCTTTCTGCTTCCATTCCGCCAGCTTTTTCACAGCAAGTATATGGTCGCTGCCCATGATGCCTGCTCCAAGAACGCCTACTCTGATCAAAATGATTCCTCCTCTCCTCCTGCTCAGCCGCAGTCCGGCCGGCTTCCTTCCGATATCTTATAAGTCCCCGCCCGCAGATCAATCTCCACCTGCGTGCCGTCCGCGAAAGTGCTGCGCTGCCGCTGCGGATCCCCGTCCAGGAATTCATGCCGCAGCATCTGCTGATCGGCCACCCTTTCATGCAGGCGGCTGACCACACGGCTGCGGTCGGCAGCTTCCTCCAGCGTCATCCCTGTCTCCGGGGCAAAGGCTCCGTCAATGCCGGGATAGGCCGCGTCACGGATCAGATACGGCGCTCCGCCGTTCAGCAGGGCATACAGCATATAATCCTCAGAATCTGACATCCGCTCCATCATCCAGGGCACGACCACACAGTCATGATACACCAGAGAAAACAAAGGGACCGGAATCCCCGTCCGCGGGGCATCCGGCGCGCCAAGCTGGAAGGAATACGGCGCATAATGGCAGAAAACCAGACTGCGCATGGACCAGTCCGACACCTCCTCCGAGCTTGGAAGAATCCCCTGCGAGATCAGGTAATCAAAACATTTTCCCCTGAATTCATAACATTCTCTCCGGGTCATCCGGTGTCTGGGATTGGAGCATTCATCCCCTTCATTGCAGGTAAATACATCCAGGTAAGCACCGTCCAGACGGATGCCGTGCTTTTTCAGTTCGCTGAAATTCCGGCGTACATAAAAGGGAGCCTGTGTGGCACACAGATAAGTCTGCGGACCGCCCGCCCACCTGGCATGCCCTGGAATCGTGCCGTCCGCCGCCCGGCAGGCATACTCCTCGGAAAAAGAAGGAGCCTTCCGGTAATAATCCCGGTACTGGTCATGGATCCCGAACAGATAACCCAGCTTCCGGACGGTATCCGCCAGCTCCTTCATCCCTTCCCAGCCGCCGGCCTCCCGGCAGGCCGGAAGATAGTCCGGATGCAGGTTGTCATAACCGGGATCCGCCCAGCCGTCCAGATGAAGATACAGCTTCTCCACTCCCATCCGGTGCAGCTTTTCCATCTCCTCCTTCCGGAAAGCAAATGAAATCAGAGAATTCGCTTTCTCCGGATTCTGCGGATCATAAAAGTCCGAGGACGGGTCCACATGCGTCTTGATCCCGGTGTGCACAAATGCGGCTCCGTACAGCTTTCTCACGGAAGGAAGCCTTGCCTCCTTTTCCCGGAGGGTGCAGGCCAGACCGTTTTCCATCACATAGTCCCGGTATATCCTGCAAAGGTCATTATAACTGCAGTTTTCCAGAAATGTATAGCGAATGATTCGCCGGCTCTCCATCTGCCCCAGTGAGGACTGCCAGGACACGGCAGCGCGGGTATATGGGCCGCCAGCCGGATGTTCCAGCGTTACCCTGCCGTTCCAGGGCGTAAGGGCGATCGCGATGAAGCCTGCTTTATCCTTCACCTGCCCGAACC
>DGHP01000145.1:0-15684 GCA_002392705.1 Lachnospiraceae bacterium UBA3845
TACAACAACGGCGGAATGGCTGAGTATGTGCGCTATGTGAAGAACAGCGTGATCAGCCGGGTTCCGGAAGAGATGACTCTGGAACAGGCGCTTCTGATCGAGCCCTTCGGCTGCTCCAAGCATGCAGTGGACCGCGCGCAGATCACGAATGAGGATGTTGTGGTAATCTCCGGAGCGGGAACCCTCGGACTTGGCATGATCACCTATGCAAGGATGAAGAATCCGAAATGCCTGATCGCTCTGGACATGCAGGCGAACCGCCTCGAGAAGGCAAAAGAGTTCGGCGCCGACCTGGTGTTCAATCCGGGCGAGTGCGATATCGATAAGGAGATCAAGGCGCTCACGGACGGATACGGATGCGATATCTATATCGAGGCAACCGGCAATCCCGCCAGTGTCCGCCAGGGCCTGACCATTATCAGGAAGCTGGGTAGATTCGTCGAGTTCAGCGTATTCGGAAAAGAGACCACCGTGGACTGGTCCATCATCGGCGACAGAAAGGAACTGGATATCCTCGGTTCCCATCTCAGCCCCTATGCTTATCCGTTCGTCATCGAGAACATGATGAAGGGCAATATCAAGACCAACGGCGTGGTTTCCAGCATCTTTAAGCTTGAAGACTGGGAGAAGGCATTTGACTACGCAACCGGAAAATATGGTGACTTCAAGGTAGCGTTCAAGTTTGACTGAAGCGATCCTTTCAGCGGGTAACCTGGCCGGTGGGCCATTGAAATAGAAACTATCAACCACTCATCAACAGACTATCAACAAAGGAGGCAGTCAATGAAGAAATTATTAGCAATCGGATTATCAGCTATGATGCTGGCTTCTTCTCTCGTGGTTTCCGTTCCCGCGGAAGAGGCAGGAGATTTCGACTGGAAGAAGTTTGACGGCGAAGAGATCACGGTTCTGTTCTCTGAGCATACCTACGCTGACGCTGTTGAGCAGAAGCTGGAGGAGTTCACAGAGAAGACCGGCATCAAGGTTAATTACTCCAGCATGCCGGAAGGCAACTATTTCGAGAAGCTGAACGTTGAGCTGAGCAGCCACTCCGGTTCCATCGACGTATTCATGACCGGTGCGTATCAGTCATGGGAATATGCGACAGCAGGCAACCTTGAACCGCTTGAGAATTTCATCGACACGGATCTGACATCTCCCGAATGGAAGTATGATGATTTCATCCCGGCCGTTATCGATGCTCTGAAATGGGACTGCGTACCCGGACATCCGGTAGGATCCGGTTCCCAGTGGGCACTTCCCATGGGCTGGGAAGTAAATATCCTGACCTATAATAAGAAGATTCTTGAAGAGAAGGGTCTTCCGGTTCCGGAGACAGCCGAGCAGCTTCTTGAAGATGCAAAGGCTCTGCATGAGTTCAACGGCTCCGGCACTTACGGCCTTGCAGTCCGCGGTCTTCCGGACTGGGGCACCATCCATCCGGCTTACATGTCCCTGTACTCCACCTGGGGCGCAAAGGACTTCGAGATCGAAGACGGCAAGCTTGTCAGCAAGGTGAATTCTCCGGAAGCTGTCGCCATGACAGAGTACTGGGTTGACCTTGTAAAGAACGGCGGCGCTCCGCAGTGGGCTACCTACGGCTGGGAGATGTGCGGCGCAGACCTTGGCGCAGGCAAGGCAGCCATGATGTGGGATGCTGACAGAGGCGGCTACACGCAGAACGTTGAAGGCGCATCCGCAGAAGCAGGCAACTTCGCATTCGGTATGGTTCCGTATCCGGAATCTGCAGGAAAGACCGCTGATGACATGAGATCCAACCTCTGGGTGTGGTCCATGGCCATGAATGCTGACTCCGCGAAGAAGGAAGCTGCATGGTACTTCATGCAGTACTTCACCAGCCCCGAGTTCATGCTCTGGTCCGGCACAGATGCAGCCTGCACAGATACTCCGCGTACATCCGTACTTGAGAGCGATGCTTACAAAGAGTCTGTTGCAAATGCAGAAGGATACTATGAAGCATTCTCCACCATCTCCGCGAACGCCAGCATCTTCTTCACCGCGCAGCCGTACTTCACAGAGACCACGACTGAATGGGCAAAGACCCTTCAGGAGCTTGTGACAACCGATAAGTATGCGACTGTCCAGGATGCAATGGATGAGCTGAAGGCAACCATGGATGAGATGGTTTCCGACCTCGAAGTTGAATAATTAAGCTGAACTGCCTGCAGGCAGGAATTACGGCAGCATATTGAGAAGCATCCACAGGGGAGGGAATGATATTCCCTCCCCTTCCCAAATAAGAAATTATTGTGAGGTTGAACATGTCTGAACAAAAAAATGGTAAATCTCAGCTGAATAAAGTACCATTCGGGACGAGGGTCAGACCCTATCTGATTGTTGCCCCCTCACTGATCATTACCATCGGCATCATGGTACCGTTCGTGATGGCGATCTGGTATTCGCTTACGAACTACTCCTTCAAGCTTCCGACGCACAAATTCGTGGGACTGAAAAACTGGGTGGATATGCTCACGTCAGCGGACTTCTGGAATGCGCTTAAAGTATCTCTGATGTACGGCGTGATTTCCACCGCGATCGAAATGCTGCTTGGCCTTGGAGTGGCGATCCTGCTTAATAATCTGAACAACCGGCTCTCCAGGATTCTCAGAGTTCTTCTGGTCTTCCCGCTGATGGTGGCACCGGTTACGGCTACCATCGTATGGCAGCTGATGCTGAACAGTTCTGTAGGTATCGTGGAAAAGCTTTTTAATATCTTCGGTATTTATAATTTCCCATGGGCGGCATCGCCGAAGACGGCACTGCTTACGGTTATCATGATTGACGTCTGGATCAATACGGCATTCATCATTCTGCTGGTTCTGGCCGGTCTGCAGTCTCTTCCCAAGTCCCCCTTTGAGTCCGCCAAAATTGACGGCGGAAGCGCATGGTTTAACTTTGTTAACCTGACACTCCCGATGTTAAAGCCCAGTATCTACATCGCTCTGCTGTTCAGACTGATGGCCGCCCTGCAGGAATACGCAGTCATCTTTGCCCTTACCAAAGGCGGCCCGGGAGATACACTGATGTCACTTTCTCTTACGGCATATCAGAAGGGCTTTAAATTCCAGAAGTTCGGTGCTGCTATTCCGTTTATCCTTGTTCTGTGGCTGATTATCAATGTCGCGGCGAAGCAGATTGTAAAACTGCAGCGCAATGCCCAGAAACAGGCAGCAGGCCTGGAAGAATAAAGGAGGTAAGGTATGAAAACCGGCAAACAGCGTGCGTTAAACGTTCTGATGAACGTACTTTTGATTATTTATGCGATATTTGCTCTGTTTCCCCTGTTGTGGATGCTCCTGATCTCCTTTAAGTCCGATACAGAGGTGTTTACGACGACATTTATTTTCCACCCGACACTTGCCAATTATCAGCAGGTACTGCTGCGTTCCGATTACGCAAGATATATCAGGGACAGTCTGATCGTATCCGGCGGAGCCGTCCTGGTCTCCATCATCGTCGGCGTACCGGCAGCCTATGCCCTTGCCAGATATAATTTCGCGAGAAAGGAAGAGCTGGCTTTCCAGATTCTTTCCTATAAGTTCGCCCCGGAAATTCTGGTTGTCCTTCCTCTTTTCATGATCTACCAGAAGATGGGGCTTTATGATTCCTATATCGGTCTGATCTGGGTCTACCAGCTGATTTCGCTGCCGCTGCTGATCTGGGTTGTGCGAGGGTATTTTGAGGATATTTCCGTAGAGATCGAGTATGCCGCGCAGGTTGACGGCTATTCCTGGTACCAGATCTTTTTCAAGATGCTGGTTCCGCTGATTAAGCCGGGTCTTGTTTCCTCTGCCCTCCTGGCATTCATCTTCGCGTGGAACTCCTTTACCTTTCCGCTGATTCTTGCCAGCAGCAAGGTCTACCCGGTTACAGTCGCGATCACAAAGTATCTTGGTACTGACAGCGCCCACTACGGACAGCTGGCAGTGGCCGCTACAGTTTCCGCTATTCCCGCTATGGTCTTTGCTCTTTGCATCCAGAAGCATCTGGTTCGCGGACTTAGCTTTGGTGCGGTGAAAGGATAAGGTGCAGCATGGCAAGGATAACACTGGAGAATATAAGAAAAGCTTTTGGAAAAGTGCAGGCGCTTGACGGCATCAGCCTGGATATCAAGGACAATGAATTCTTCGTTCTTTTCGGGCCCGCCGGAGCGGGGAAGACGACCATCCTCAACTGCATCGCCGGAATCACGATGCCCGAAGAAGGCATCATCAGCTTCAACGGCGAGATCATGAATCTGATCGATCCCGCGCACCGCAACGTCGCGATGGTATTTGAGAATTATGCGCTGTTCCCGCAGATGACGGTCTATGAAAACATGGCGTCTCCGCTGCGGAGCAAGCTTTACAGAGAAGATGAAGCGACCATAAAGGAGCGGATCGATAAGGCTGCAAAGATGATGAAGATGGAGCAGCTTCTGGAGAGGCTTCCCAGCCAGCTGTCAAACGGACAGAAACAGAGGGTGGCCATGGGCCGCGCCCTTGTCCGTACGCCGAATGTGTTCCTGATGGACGAACCTCTGGCGCATCTTGACGCGAAGCTCAGGAACTCCATGCGCACCGAGCTCAAGGAGATGCAGGCCAACCTCGGTTCCACCTGTATCTATGTAACCCACGACTTCATGGAAGCGATGGCGCTCGGCGACAGGATCGCGATTATCAATAAGGGGAAGATCGTACAGATCGGCTCCGGCGATGAGATCTACTACATGCCCTGCAATGAGTTCACCGCTGAACTGATGGGGGATCCCCAGATCAATATCATTCCCGTGGAGATCTTCAAATCCGCTTCCGGCTATGGCGCGGAGATGGAAGTGAACGGCGGGAAGATCAGGCATGAGCTGCCGGAGGATAAAGGGGTATTTGCCGCGATTCAGGACAGGAGCCTTGCAAAGGCCGACCTGGGAATCCGGCCGCAGCATATTCAGTACGCCTTTGAGCCTGCCGACGGATATTTTAAAGCCACCGTCTACAGCTACGAGAGTATCGGCAACAAGTCGGTTATCACCGCGGAATGCGGCGCATACCAGCTGCGCATGATCGCGCCTAACGGCCTTAATGTGAAGATTGACAGTGATATCTACATCAAGCTTGAGCTGAACCGTTCCATACTGTTTGACACAGACTCCAAAAAGTACATCACCCGCTATGATGAGGAGGCAATCAAGAGCTTTGCGGTAAAGGAGGTGCAGTGATGGCAGGACTCACACTGGAACATGTTTTTAAGCGTTATGACAATTCCGGGAAAAAGAAGAAAACGGTGAATGATTATGCCGTAAAGGACCTGAATCTTGTCTGCGAGCAGGGTGAATTCGTCGCTTTCCTGGGACCCTCCGGCTGCGGCAAGACGACGACGCTCCGCATGATCGCCGGTCTGGAGGAGATCACGAAGGGCAATATCTACATAGGAGACCGCCTTGTGAACAATCTTCATCCGAAGGACAGGCACATCGGACTTGCCTTCGAAGATTACGCCATGTATCCGCCTCTGAATGTATACGGCAACGTAGCTTTTAACCTTCGCGCGAAAGGCGTCGATAAGAATGAGATCGACAGAAGGGTCAGGGAGATCGCGCCGCTCATGCAGATCGACGACCTTCTGGACAAGATGCCGGTCAAGCTCTCCGGCGGACAGAAGCAGAGAGTGAATATCGCGAGAGCGATCATCCGCGAGCCGGAGCTTCTGCTGATGGACGAGCCGCTCTCCCACCTTGACGGAAAAGCCCGCCAGGCGATGCGTGTCGAGATCAAGCGCCTGATTAATAAGATCAGATGTACGACGATCTATGTTACCCACGATCAGCTGGAGGCCATGTCTCTGGCAGACAAGATCGCGATCATCAATTTCGGCGTGCTGCAGCAGTTCGGAACGCCCACGGAAGTCTATGATGATCCGGTCAATGAATTCGTAGCCTCCTTCATCGGAGAACCTCCGATGAATATCCTCGAAACGACGATCGCGAAAATCGACGGCAAATTCTTCTTTACCTTCAAGGACAGTAATCTGCAGATCGCGGTTCCGAAGAGGTATTACAGCGTGGTACAGGACGGCTTCCGCTGCAAGATGGGCGTTCGTCCCATGGACGTTTTGATCGGCGGACCTGATTCCGACGGAACGCCGGAAGAGATCGCGACCTTTGAAAACCTTGGTGATGAGAGAAGAATCGGTATCCATGTCGGAGATGTTCTGCTGATGCTCATCACAGAGGATGAGAAACGCTATAAGAGAGGCGATATCATTAAACTGGAAGTCAGAGAAGAGAAGACGCACCTGTTTGATATTCAGACCGGTGACCGAATCAGAGAGAAACAGGAGGCATGATTATGGAAACTGCTGCAACGATAGGCTCCGTCGTTTTACTGCTGGCTCTGGCGTGGCAGATTCTCGGATCTGTCTGGAATATCGTAGCGATCGTGATGGGCTTATTTAAAGACAGATAAGCACCGGCTTTAAATGCATCATGAATACGGATCATTTCCGCGCAGCAAAGCCATGAGGGACAGTCATGGGGCTGCGGGGAAACAAACAGAGGGCTGCCGCAGCTTAGGCTGCGGCAGCCCCCGCTGCTTTTCGGACCTCATCGAAAAAGTTTTGGTAGATTGCAGTCAGGCACGGTTCTTCACATCTGCCGCGGAAAAGTGTGTTATGATAAAAGCGCTGTATATTATGGACTTCAGGGAGAGAAAGGAAGGAAGCTTTGGCAGACAGGGAATGGATCCGTACAAAAGACAGGCTGGTAGAGACGATCGTCAGGCTCGGATTCCGTGAGGATCTGGGAATCGCTGTAGCAAAGAATCTCGGCAGTCCGAAGGCGATGGAACGGATGATTTCTTACCTGATTCATGTGAAACCGAAGAGCGAGGAACTGCTGGTCGATGAGATGCTGGCCATCTGCAGCGAGATCGCGGCATGGAGAGAGAAGAAGGCCAGCGAAGAAGCGAACGCGAGATATAATGAGATGCTCAGCCAGGGGCTTTGAGCGCATTAGGCGCTCAAAGATTCTATAGGGAAACGCTGTTTTTACGACATCAAAAGTTGTCAGTCAGAATAAATCAGCGTTTCCCTAAACCGGACAAAGGCCATTTTTATGAGAATAAACAGCAGATGCGGACGGAGGAAACTCAATGGACCGGCAGAGCGTTTTGGAGTATATCGGAAAGAAATATAAGGTGCTGCCGGAATATCCCTGGCGGCGATATGATGACAATGCGGTTTTCCGGCATACGGATAACAAAAAGTGGTTCGCTCTGCTGATGAGCGTACAGAAATACAGAATGGGCCTGTCCGGCGCGGAATATGTGGATGTGATCAATCTGAAGATGGATGACATGCTCTTCCGGGATCAGATCATACAGGAGGACGGGATCCTGCCCGCCTATCACATGAATAAGCTGCACTGGATTTCTGTTCTGCTGGATGGAACTGTTCCCAGGAAAAAGGTCCGGGAGCTGATCGATATGAGTTTTCTGGCGACGGCATCTGCAAAGAAGAAGGAGAAAGTCCGCCCGCCGAAAGAATGGATTATTCCGGCCAACCCGAAATATTATGATATCGTGCATGCGTTTGACGATACCGATATCATCGACTGGAAACAGGGGGCCGGGATCAAAAAAGGCGATACGGTTTTTCTGTATGTTGCGGCACCGGTGTCGGCTGTCCTGTACAAATGCAAAGTACTGGAAACAGGGATTCCTTATGAATATGAAAGCAGCCATCTCACGATCAGGGAGCTGATGAAGATCAGACTGCAGAAGCGCTACGCGCCGGACCGCTTCACCTTTGATGTTCTCAAGGAAGAATATGGGATTTATGCTGTCCGCGGACCGCGCGGCATACCCAATTCTCTGAGCGCAGCCCTGAAGAAATGAGGCAGGGTACAAAAGGAACAGGCTGAAACAGCCTTGGCGGAACTTGCAGAACAGCTGAATAAGCAGGGGAGGAACTTGCAGAACAGCTGAAAACAGCCGGGGCGGAGAACCGGGGAGCGACAGGAAAAGCAGGGGACAAGAGAGCATGGAAAATGACAGGAAGAGAGTAAGAGTTGCGGCAGCTGTGATCCGGAAGGACGGGCTTGTTTTCGCAACGCAGCGGGGATACGGAGCCTATAAAGACTGGTGGGAGTTCCCCGGAGGAAAAATCGAAGACGGAGAGACTCCGGAGGAAGCTCTGATCCGGGAAATTCGTGAGGAACTGGATGCAGACATCACTGTTGATGAATACATTACCACAGTGGAATATGATTATCCGGAATTTCACCTGTCGATGGCCTGCTACCGGTGCAGTCTGAAAAATGAGCATCTGACTCTGCTGGAGCATGAAGCGGCAAAATGGATGCGCACAGACAGTCTGAGACAGGTGAACTGGCTGCCGGCAGATGTTGCTGTCGTGGATATCCTGGAAGCGGAAAACAGTCCCCTGAACGATTATAAGAATATTGAAAAGCGGGTTGCTTTCTTTGAGCAGATCTATGATGAACTGCGGGCGGCTGTTCATGAGAGAGCGGATTCCGGCGGCCTTAAGAGGAAGCTTTCGCTGCTGGAAGATTATTACAGTTCGGGTGAATGGCGGAAAGATTATGAAGCAGATGAAGCCGGATTACTGCCGGCCGGCCTGAAGCGCGGCGTATTATCCCAGGACGGAGTCTATAATCTGCTGGCTGAGTGGGAGGCTGATGATCATTGAGGACAGCGAAGCGGGATTAAATCCCGGATTATAACAGAGGGAGAGAGAAATATGCTGGAAGCAAGAATCTATGTCGGCCTTCGTGACAAGGACAGCCACGAACAGCGCTTTGAAATAGAGAAATACAAATCAATCCTGAAAGAAGTCTGCAAAAACTATCGCGCACCTCTTTCCCTCAATGTGATTGAAGGCGGTTATTTTCACGATGACGGCAGCTGGGTGGATGAAAATACGCTTCTGGTCACGTTTATCGGGATCCGCATAAAAACGGTTTATGAAATAGCCAGGGATATCTGCACTTTTTTCCGTCAGGAAACGGTGATGATTACCTATACTCCGGTAATCCGTTTCAATATTCATGATGATCTGGCATCGGAAGAAATCAAGAATTCCAACTGTTTCAATGAGGTGACTGAAGCGATCAGATATGTCAGGGAAGGAGGGCTAAACAATGCAGAATCAGCCGATGAAACTATATGAGAACACATGGGTTCTGGATGACAATGGCGTGCGGATTTTTATTCTGGCGGGAAATGAAAAGGCACTGATCATTGATACCGGGATGAGCGGCCTGCCGGTCCGGGATGCCGCGCGGCAGGTAACGGATCTTCCTCTGATGCTGCTCAACACGCATGCCGACAGGGATCATGTGGGTGGAAATGAAGCGTTTGACGAATTCTATATGCATCCCTCGGAGGCAATAGTCTACTTCAATATGCAGAATGGGAAGGGAAGGATGCTTCCGGTTTTCGACGGGGACGAAATTGACCTTGGCGGAAGAACTGTCGAGGTGATCCATGTTCCCGGACATACTCCGGGGAGCATAACCGTGCTTGACCGGGAGGAGAGATGCCTGATCGGCGGCGATCCGATCCAGGAAGACGGCGATATCTACATGTTCGGCCCTCACAGGAATATGGAAGCCTATATTGCAGGGCTTGAGAGGCTGTGGAGACGGGAAGAGGACTTTGATTATATCTATCCTTCCCATGCAGTATTAAAGGTCAGTAAAAATGTGATTCCGAAGCTGATCGCCGGAGCGGAGGATATTCTTGCAGGAAAATGCAGCGGAATCGAAAAGGAGGTTCACGGAAATAAGATTCTGTCAGTGGATATCGGCGTGGACCGTTTTCTCTGTGATCTGAGATAACGATATCTTTGAGAAATCCGGGAGACCGTGCGGAAAAACGAAAACAACAGGCTGGCGGCCGGCTGGGAAATGCTGATCAAAAACATTGGTTTAGAAGGAGAGAAAGATGATTAAAATTTACGGGATGCCGACATGCCCTTACTGTGATTATGTTCATGAGCAGATCGCGGGACGTGAGGACGAGTTTGAGTATATTAATATCGGTGAGAATATCCGGAACATGAGTGTGTTCACACGAATGAGGGACACGAATCCGGTTTTTGATCATTCCAAAGAAATCGGGGATGTCGGAATTCCTGCATTTGTGTTTGAGGACGGCAGGGTTTCCCTGGATCCGGCAGACGCGGGCCTTATCGAATATGGTACTCCGAACGCATGCTCTGTCGAGGATCACAAAAATGGGAGAAAGGGCTGCTGAACGGGGGTCATTATGCCAATAATGCCTGGTTATGCTTACGGCGAAAACAGGGCAGTCACGATATGAGAAATGCTGACTGCGGAGGGGGGACGACTGTATGTGCTGCCGGTACTGGACGGAGGAATCACCTGAGCTGCGGCCGATCGTGGAAGAGATGAACCGGTCTCCTCTTATGAAGCGCTGGCAGGATCAGGGAAAAGTCAAAAGTTACGGAGAGATCTGTCCGACTGACGTGGTGCCGGTCATTGCGCCGGACCGGTTCGGAAAAAGGAAGGTTTATCCCATGAAATGGGGCTATTCCGGCAGGAGTCTGCTGATGAATGCCCGCTCTGAGACCGCGGCTGAGAAGCCGACCTTCCGGGACGACTGGGCGAGACACCGCTGTATTGTGCCGGCCTCCTGGTATTTTGAGTGGGAACACTGTGTGGGAAGCGACGGGAAAATGCGAACCGGCGACAAGTACAGAATCCATCCAAAGGAAGCTGCCATGACCTGGCTGTGCGGGCTGTACCGGATTGAAAACGGTCTGCCTGTCTTTGTTGTTCTGACCAGGGAGCCTGGAGAAAAGCTCCGTTTTCTTCACGATCGGATGCCGCTGATCATGCCGGAAGAGATGGTGCCTGAATGGATCCGCCCGGACCGGAGACCGGAAGAACTGCTCACCTGCGCGCTGACGGAGATGAGTTTTGAGAAGGTGCAGTGAAGGTTTCGAAGCACCCCGGGTCTGGGGTAACGAACAGTTACAATTTTTTACCGATATGGGCTGGCCCTTGTTCCATTTCCGGGTATTAATGATATAATCTGCGTACCGACGAACAGCAAGGAGGCATACATGTACCGCTACGAAACGCATCTTCATACAGTAGAATCAAGCGCCTGCGGCGCCACGCCCGGCAGAGAATATCCTGAGATCTTCAGGGACAGGGGCTATGACGGCATCTTTATTACGGATCATTTCTATCACGGGAATACCCGTCCATCCAGGGATCTCCCCTGGCCGGACTATGTGGATGCCTACATGAAAGGGTACGAAGAGGCGAAGAAGGCGGGCGACGCCATAGGGTTCAAGGTCTTTTTCGGGATCGAGGAGAACTTTGAAGGGGATGAATATCTGCTTTACGGGGTTGGCAGGGAGTTCCTGCTGTCCCATCCGGAGATTCCGGACTGGACCAGGGAGCAGATGATCCGCACGGTTCATGAGGCAGGCGGCGCCGTGATCCAGGCGCATCCTTTCCGGGACAGGGATTATATCAGCATGATCCACCTCTTCCCGGAGGGAGTCGACGGGATCGAGGCGATCAACACTGCCAATTCTCCAAATGACAATCTGGCCGCGCTTTACTATGCTTTTCAGTATGATTTTCTGATTCAGGCAGGATCGGATACCCACAATAAAAACAGAATCGGGGACGGGAACGGGGGCATTCTCTATGAGACGGCAATCTGTTCGCCGGAAGATTATGCCGGGCGGCTTCGCCGGGGGGAAAAGCCTCAGATCTTTTATCCGGGAACATTTTTTGAAGGAATGGATGAAGTAAGGGTGGCGCTTCCTGCCGAGATCTGCCTGGGCGGTGTATGGCGGGAACTGCCGCATGAGGAGATTCAGGAATGGGCCGCGTCCGCGAGATCCGCTGTTGACGGCGCAGGTCTTAAGCCGGAGGAACTGGCGAAGAGAATCATCGCCCGGCTGGGAGCATAGAACGGCAGACATAAGCGCATGGTATATTCCGGAAGACCGCATGGCAGATCCCGGAGAGCCAGGAGGAAGGACGATCCGGCTGTGCGGATCAGGATGGGAATGGCCGGGTCACAGGGAATGAGCTGAAAAGAAGTTTTAGAAAGGAACAGCTATGGCGGATCAGACGAAAAAGACACTCAGAAACATGCTGATGTACCAGGTCTTTGTGCGCAATTACAGTGAGGAAGGTACATTTGAAGCCGTCAGAAGGGACCTTGACCGGATCCGGGATCTGGGAGTGGACATTGTCTATCTCCTTCCCATCCATCCCGTCGGGGAGAAATGCAGAAAAGGGACGCTCGGTTCCCCCTATGCCATCAGCGACTACCGCGCGGTCAATCCTGAATACGGAACCCTGGAAGACTTCAAGGCCCTGACGGATGCCATCCATGAAAAGGGCATGAAATGCATCATCGACGTGGTATATAACCATACTTCCCCTGATTCCGTCCTGGCTGCGGAACATCCGGAGTGGTTTTACAGAAAAGAGGACGGCTCCTTCGGAAACCATGTGGGTGACTGGAGCGATATCATTGACCTGGATTATACAAAAGAAGGGCTGGCGGAATACCAGATCGAAACTCTGAAATACTGGGCCGGGATGGTGGACGGTTTCCGCTGCGACGTGGCGCCCTTCCTGCCCATCGCTTTCTGGGAAAAGGCAAGGAGGGAGGTGGCGGAAGTGAATCCGGACTGCCTCTGGCTTTCCGAATCGGTTGAGCCTGCCTTTATACAGAACATGAGGGACATCGGGCTGAATGTGCTCAGCGACAGCGAGATCTTCCGTGCCTTTGACGTCTGCTATGATTATGATATCTTCGAGTATATGACCGGATACCTCAGGGGAGAGAATTCCCTGGCCTATTACGCGGAGGCGGTCAACCGTCAGGAAACCATCTACCCGGATAATTATGTCAAGCTGAGGTGTTTGGAGAATCATGACCAGGCAAGGATCCGCTCCCTGGTCCCGGATGAAAAAGGCCTGCGCAGCCTTACCGCCTTTTCCTTCTTCCAGAAAGGGATGGCGTTCGTCTACGCAGGGCAGGAGTACGGCGCGACCCACAGGCCGAGCCTCTTTGACAAGGATACCGTCCGCATGGAAGCAGAGGGCGGATGCGATCTGACAGGACTGATCCGGCGCCTTGCCAGCATCAAAAAGGATCCTCTCTTTACAGACAGCACTTACAGGGTCTGGACCTCAGGAGATGAGATACTCACCGCCTGCCACAGCCGGAACGGAGCCGCTGTTGTCGGTGTCTTCTCCCTGAAGGGAAAGATGTCGCCGGCTTATATGCCGCTTCCGAACGGATATTATGAGAATCTGATCGATGGAAAGACGGTAGAAGTCTACAATGAGCATGTGACCTGCTTCGGCGAGCCTATTATCCTGAAGAAGGAGAACTGATTTCCGGCATGTCGCCTGATGATGACGGGATTCCCGCGCCGTTCCGTTCGCCGCAGGGGTTCCTGCATCATCCACCGCAGGGATCACTGCATCATTCGCTGCAGCAATGATCTCGCGGATATAAACAGAACCCGGCTTTTCCGGCGGCGTGACCAATCGGCGGCGCGGCCCGGAGAAACCGGGTTTTTATTTCAGGATACTGTCACAGTTTGCAGACTTTACGGTCGTAGGTCAGCAGGCCGTTGGTTTCCTCCTCTATATCCGATAACTGTGTGTAGACCGCTCCCGCCATTCCCTGATCCTGAAGGTTCCGGCATTCTTCCATCAGGAGGAGGCAGGCTTCGGAGAACTCTTCCGGTTCATAGTGGCGGTAGCCGTAAGTATTTTCGCTCATGGCATGATCCGGAATGCGGCAGTCGTA
Organism: Lachnospiraceae bacterium UBA3845; assembly: GCA_002392705.1. Lineage (GTDB taxonomy): Bacteria > Bacillota > Clostridia > Lachnospirales > Lachnospiraceae > Porcincola. The sequence goes on from DGHP01000145.1 coordinate 13,836, forward strand.
GCCGCCGTATTCTGTGAGGACGAAAGGTCTGCCCTGCCGGTCTGATCTGACGGTGAGCGCGCTGTAATAATTATGGATGCTGAGGATGTCTCCTCCTTTCTGGTCGAACCAGCCGCTGGCGTGGTCCACCGGGCGGGTCGGATCCTCGGCTTTGATCCGCTCCGTGATCCGAAGGGCGTCGAACTGGCCCCAGCCTTCGTTAAAGAGGGTCCACAGGCCGATGCTGGGGGTATTGTAAAGCAGCCGGATCATGCGCAGGGTGTCTTTTTCAAACTGTTTCCGGCTTTTTTCGCTGCTTCTGGACAGCAGTCTGTAATGATCATCTTTTATATGGGAGCCGACGCCGGGAAGGACGGTCGGCATATAGGTGACCAGAAGTTTATTGAGAGGGCCTCCGCCGTTCACCATATCCTGCCAGACGATCATGCCAAGCCGGTCGCAGTGATAATACCATCTGGCAGGCTCGATCTTTATGTGCTTTCTGATTGTATTAAAGGAAAGCCGCTTCATCTCGGTTATATCGAAGATCATCGCTTCGTCCGCCGGCGCTGTCATGAGGCTCTCCGGCCAGTAGCCCTGGTCCAGGACGCCGTTGAAGAAATAGGGGCTTCCATTGAGCGTAAGGCAGGGATGGCCGGAAGGGGTCACGCCTGTGCCGAAAGAGCGCATGGCAAAGTAAGAGGAGACCTTATCCTCTCCCACATGGATTTCCAGCGGATACAAAAACGGATTTTCCGGGCTCCAGAGGCGCAGTTCCTTAACCGGAAGCCTGATGCACAGGCTCTTCTTCGCACGGAAGGTATAGGTTCTTCCCTCCAGGGTGATCCGCACTTTTGGAGCGGAAGGGCCCTCTCCGGAAGAAGAGGGTGCGCCGGCAGAAGCGTGACTGTCGGAAGAAGGGGCTTCTCCGGAGGCAGGGATCCTGCCGGAAGAAGAGGGCTCCGGAAGGCCTTTTATCTTCAGCTGGAGCCGGACTTTCTGTTCATCGGTCAGCGGAGTAATCTTCAGATTGTCAAGACAGATGGGAGGGACCTTCTCCATCCAGACCGTCTGCCAGATTCCGCTCTGGGCGTGGTAAAACATTCCGGCGGGAGAGAGGGTCTGCTTGCCGCGGCAGGCTGTGCCCTGGTCCGTGTCGTCCCGGACGGAGAGCTTCAGCTCATTTTCTCCCTGGCTTAAATAGTCGGTCACATCAAAGGAAAAGGGCAGATACCCGTTCCGGTGGCAGCCGACTTTCTGCCCGTTCCAGTAAACAGTACAGCGCTCATCTACCGCCCCGAAATGAAGGATCAGCCGGTATCCTTCCTGCAGGCTCACAGGTGCGATTTTCCGGGCATACCACAGGGTTTCGCCCGGCTGCAGAGTCCTTCTTACCCCGGACCGGTCCGTCTCCGGCGAGAAGGGGACCAGGATCTTTCCGTCGGGTTTCCGGATCACTGCTGTATCGGAGTCTCTGCCCGGCGCAAGGATACAGTAATCCCACCACCCGTTCAGGCACTGCCAGTTCCCGCGGATCAGCTGCGGACGCGGATATTCCGGAAGCGGCACTGCATCCGGCCCGTCCGTGACCCCTTCGCTCCAGGGAGAGCAAAGCGGGGTGACAGGATGATCTTTTTTCCGGTTCAGCTGAAGGGAACCGATGGCATCTTTTATTCGAAGCATTCTTCTGTTTTATCCTCCAAAAACAAAGTCTGTATTCTGACTCAATGTTCCGTATAACTGCAGATTTTTCCGATTTACATTTATTTTACATGGACCGCCTCTTTTTTCAATATTTCCGCCGGAGAAATATTACTATTCACGGCCCTCCACACATCAGGCCTCTGACCATCCGTGCTGCGCACGTATG
>DGHP01000145.1:15810-18091 GCA_002392705.1 Lachnospiraceae bacterium UBA3845
AACCTGCTTCTTACGTGCAGGCACGACGAATCAGAACCCGATTTCAAAAAGGCCGTGAATAGTAACGGAGAAATATCAAAATACCACTTCCAAAACGATCTGTGTATGATATGATCTCTGCAATAGCATCATGATGAGAGGCAGGATCTGCAGCTGCCTCTTTTGTTTATGATGGAAAATAAACCCAAGGAGTGTAGAGATTCTGATGTTTAGACGTTATATAGGCAGCCGGAGTTTTTACCGGTCTGTTCTGATGCTGCTGATCCCGATCGTGGTGCAGCAGTTTATTACCAATTTCGTATCCCTGCTGGACAATATCATGGTCGGACAGCTCGGGACAGAGGCGATCTCGGCGGCGTCCATCGCGAACAGCGTACTGATGGTTTTCATGCTGGCTATTTTCGGCGGGCTGAGCGGTTTCAGTATTTTCGGCGCCCAGTTTTACGGGAAAGGGGATAGTGACGGGGTCCGGAATACCTTCCGGGTCAAGATTCTGTTCTGTATCCTGTGTACGGCGGTTGGAATCCTGATCTATTCTTCCCTGGGAGAGTCCTTTATCCGCTCTTTCCTTCAAGGGGAAAGCAACGGCGGCGACATGGCCCTTGCTCTGAGAGAGGGCACCGGCTATCTGATGATCATGCTCTGGGGCCTGCTTCCCTTTGCCTTTGTACAGAGCTATGCGGGAACGCTTCGAGAGGCAGGCGAGACGATTGTCCCTATGGCTGCCGGTATCTGCGCGATTCTGACGAACCTGTTTCTGAACTGGGTTCTGATCTTCGGAAAGCTTGGCGCGCCGGCTCTCGGCGTGGAGGGTGCCGCGATCGCGACGGTGATCTCCAGATATGTGGAATTGCTGGTGGTGCTGGTCTACGCTTATACGCACCTGGACCGGTATCCTTTTTTCCGCGGAGCGCTGCCCGATCTGAGGGTTCCCATGGCACTGATCCGCCGTATGACACCCGTAGCTGCTCCGCTGCTGGTCAATGAGATCCTCTGGTCTCTGGCCATGACTTTCATCAACCAGCTTTATTCCTCCCGCGGGCTGAACGCGGTTGCCGCGCTGAATATCAACGGTACGGCCTGGAATCTGTTCTGCGTGATCATGTTTGCCATGGGTACGGCGATCTCCATTATGGTCGGCCAGCGCCTCGGCGCCGGAGAAATCGATGAAGCCAGGGATATAGACCGGAAGCTGATCTTCCTGACAGTATCGCTGAATGTATTGATCGGTGCCGGAATGATCATTGCTTCCCCGTATATTCCGCGGCTTTACAATGTCATTCCGGAGGTCCGGGAGCTGACGAGCCGCCTGCTCGTTGTCGCCGGCCTGTCACTGCCGATCCATTCCTTCGCGCATGCGACGTATTTTACCATCCGCTCCGGCGGCCGGACGGTGATTACCTTCCTCTTTGACGCGGTTTATACCTGGGCTGTCACTGTCCTTCTGGCCTTTTGTCTCTGCCGTTTCACGCAGCTGGAGATTGTGCAGATCTATTTCTGCGTACAGTTTATCGATGTGATCAAGGTAGTGCTGGGGCTTCTGATGCTGCGGTCCGGATTCTGGGCGCGCAATGTGGTTTCGGATGTATGACCGGAAAGGCGGTTTTATGAAAATATCAGAAAGCTGCGCGAACTGTCTGTATGACCGGCAGCGCGCAAGGACGCAGGATGAAGCGTATCTGGCGGAAGTACGCCGCCTTCTTGAGGAGAGGGCGGAAAATGACCCGTCGCCCCTGCTTGTCTACAGGTTCAATCAGGCTTATGCCGCCGCTTCGGCTCCGGGGACAGTTATGCCGCTGTGAAGCGCAGCTATAACGATCTTGTCCTGAGCATGGCAGATCATCTCAAGGCGCAGATAGAAGCGTCCCGGGATCCCCTGGCAGCGGCTCTGGCATATGCGCGGATCGGAAATTATATTGATTTCGGCGCAATGGATACGGTGGACGAGGCTACATTTCTGGGCCTCTTTGAGGGAGCTGGGCAGCGCGGACTCCGCAGACCGGGTGATCCTGCGCTGATCGTTCTTTTGATTTATTATTTCCGGATTCAAAAACCCGCATTTCCTGAAAACAGGGAAATCCGGGTTTTTTATTTCTTTTTATTATTTTTTATCCTTCCGCAATTCTGCGGGCGACATAGACGCCGCTGGCGGACGCATGGGAGAGGGAATGGGTGACGCCGCTTCCGTCCCCGATGATATAGAGCCCTTTATGGCAGCTCTCCAGGTTTTCGTCCAGAGCGACCTCCATGTTGTAGAATTTGACTTCGACGCCGTAGAGCA
>DGHP01000145.1:18280-18885 GCA_002392705.1 Lachnospiraceae bacterium UBA3845
CCTTCCGCGATACGGGTCCGGTTGCTGCGCCGTCCGCGCACCAGGTCACCGAAACGCTGCACGATCACGCCGCCGCCCAGCATGTTGGAAAGGCGTGCGATGCTCTCTCCGTAGGCGTTGCTGTCCTTGAAGGGTTCGGAAAAATGTTTCGAAACCAGCAGCGCGAAGTTGGTATTGTCGGTTTTTCTGCTGGGATCTTCAAAGCTGTGTCCGTTCACCGTGACGATGCCGTTGGTATTCTCATTTACAACGATGCCGTTGGGGTTCATGCAGAAGGTGCGGACGTTGTCTTCATATTTTTCCGTACGGTATACGATCTTGCTTTCATACAGCTCGTCCGTGAGGTCAGAGAAGATGACGGCCGGAAGTTCCACACGCACGCCTATATCCACACGGTTTGAGCGGGTTGGGATATCCAGCTCCCGGCAGACGGTCTCCATCCATTTGCTGCCGCTTCGTCCCACGGAGACGATGCAGCGGCGGCAGTCCGCGGTCTGTGAACCTTTGTAATGGACGCGGTAGCCCCCGTCTTCCAGCTTCTCCAGGTGCTCCACCGGCGTATGGAAATAGAAATCCGCATGGTCTTTCATCTCCTGATAGAGCCG
>DGHP01000145.1:19095-19588 GCA_002392705.1 Lachnospiraceae bacterium UBA3845
CGGCTGTGGAATACATCTTTGTCCCTTGCCCGCCGTGGGAAAGGTTGATCTCGTCCACATAGTTCATCAGGCTGATCGCCTGTGTTTTCCCGATATATTCATACAGGGTTCCGCCGAAATCGTTGGTGATATTGTATTTCCCGTCCGAGAAGGCGCCCGCGCCGCCGAAACCATTCATGATGGCACAGGTTCTGCATCNNTCCATCCATTTGCTGCCGCTTCGTCCCACGGAGACGATGCAGCGGCGGCAGTCCGCGGTCTGTGAACCTTTGTAATGGACGCGGTAGCCCCCGTCTTCCAGCTTCTCCAGGTGCTCCACCGGTGTATGGAAATAGAAATCCGCACGGTCTTTCATCTCCTGATAGAGCCGGCCCAGAACAATGTAGTTAATGTCCGTTCCCAGATGCCGCACGGATGCGTTCAGAAGCTTAAGCTTATTCTGAATGCAGAGTTTCTTGAACTTTGTCCCGGCTGTGGAATACATCTTTGTCCC
>DGHP01000145.1:19798-25954 GCA_002392705.1 Lachnospiraceae bacterium UBA3845
TTCATGATGGCACAGGTTCTGCATCTGACGCAGGACTCGGCCTTTCCTTCGGTGATGGGGCAGCGGCGCTCTGCAAGCGGACCGCCTGTTTCAAATATGGCGATCTTCAGATCCGGGCGGAGGCGGATCAGTTCATAGGCGGAGAAGATGCCGCCCGGACCTGCGCCGATTATAATGACATCATAATTCATATAAATACCTCGCATTTTTGTTTTACACAGCCTTGCAAAAGCATGCTTTGCGGAAGGCCGCCTTTATTTATACATGGTTGCCAGATGCCCGGCATTCTGCTCTGCATTATAGCACACGGGAGCTGTTTCTGCCTCATCGGACAGTAAATGGGCTTTTTTTTTCGATGATCATAGAGTGGACATATTCCTATTTTACAGTATACTCTGATTTAGGAAAACGCTGATTGATTCTGACTGACAACTTTTGATGCCGTAAAAACAGTGTTTCCCTATATAATCTTTGAGCACGTAATGCGCTCAAAGCCGCGTGCTGTGCGGCTTGCAAAGCAAGCCTTCCGCTGCGCAGCACTGCGTCTGCGCTGCCGCTTCGGCCGGCGCTGTTATCTAAACGAACGTCCACTGGACGTTCAGCGCCCGTCGGAGCGGAATCGAGAATCGGTCTGCATGAGGAAAGCAGCTATGGACAGCATGGAAAAACAGGTTTCCGGGATAAAACCGAAAGAGCTGTATTCAGAAGCAAGAAATCAACTGATTATCCGCACCAGTATTCTCGGAATATCAGCAAACGTTATGCTTGCTCTTCTGAAGGCGCTGGTCGGGATGGCGACGCATTCGATCGCCATAACGCTGGATGCGGTGAACAATTTTACGGACGCCGGATCTTCGGTTATTACGATCGCGGGAACGAAACTGGCTTCAAAAAAACCGGATAAAAAGCATCCATGGGGGCATGGGCGGATCGAGTATCTGAGCGCCATGCTTCTTGGGACGCTGGTTCTTTCCGCCGGAATCAGCTCCATGATTGAGGCGGTCCGGAAGATCCTTCTTCCGCAGAAGGCGGAGTATACTTCCGTTTCACTTATTCTTGTGGCGATCTGTGTTCTGGTGAAGATCTTTCTGGGGAGATATGTCATTTCCGCCGGAAAGCGCGCGAACTCTGAGACGCTGGTCAATTCCGGCAGGGATGCCCTGCTGGACGCCCTGGTCTCCGCAACGACCCTTGCGGCGGCACTGATTTATCTTGTTTACGGGATCTCCCTGGAGGCCTGGCTCGGAGCTCTGATCTGTGTCCTGATCATCAGGACAGGGGTTGAGATGCAGCTGAACACCATATCGGAGATTCTCGGCCAGAGGGTGGACCCGGATATCGTGCGGGCGGTTCAGAAGACCGTGGAGTCCTTTGATGAAGTACATGGTGTATATGACATGATTTTCCATGATTATGGTCCCGGGCGCGTGAACGGGTCGCTTCATGTGGAAGTGGATGATACCATGACGGCGCGGGAGATCAGTGACCTGCTCCGGAGGATCGCCGTTAAGGTATACCAGGAGCATCAGGTCCAGCTGACGGCAGTCGGCATCTATTCCATGAATATAAAGGACAAAAAGGCGGTGCGGCTGAGGGAGGAGATTACGAAAATCGCCATGGCGCACAGCCATGTTCTGCAGCTGCACGGCTTTTCTCTGAACGATAATATTGTACAGTTTGACATAATTGTCGATTTTGAAGCGGATGATCCGGAAAAAATCCGGGACGAGATAGCGGCTGAGGTCAGCGCGGCGTATCCGGAGCTGACGGTGCAGGCATTCTGTGACGCTGATTATACCTTCAGTGAATAAGATGTTGCGATTCATGGCCTGATGTGTGAAGGATCGTGAATTATAACATTGAGATTTAAATACGGAGTTCTCCGGCTTTCTGTACTGCCGGAGAAAGGCGGAGGAGATGGCAGATGGAATTTACGCATATTGATGAGAAGGGAAATGCCCGGATGGTGGATGTGAGCGAAAAAAGCGATACCCTTCGCGAGGCGTCCGCTGCCGGGTGCATTTTCATGAGCCGGGAGTGCTTTGAGAAACTGGCGGAGGGAAGCGTGCAGAAGGGCGATGTGCTGGGAACGGCAAGGGTCGCCGGTATCATGGGAGCGAAAAAAACGTCGGAGCTCATACCCCTGTGCCACATCCTGAACCTTACAAAGCTTACAGTGGATTTTGAACTGCTGCCGGAGCCGTGTGCGGTCCGCGCGGTCTGCACTGCCGGATGTACGGGAAAGACAGGGGTTGAGATGGAAGCTCTGACCGGGGTGAATATCGCGCTCCTGACGATCTATGACATGTGCAAGGCAATCGATAAGAGCATGGAGATCGGACAGATCCGCCTGCTGAGAAAAAGCGGCGGGAAGAGCGGGAATTATGTAAACCCGCCGCCGGGACCGGATGCGGAAAATGTATAAAGGGAAAGACGCAGCCGGAAAGGCTGCGGAGAATTACGCAGGGGTGAGAGAACGGAATGAATATAGAGGGAACGGTTAAAGCTGTATGTATCAGCCCGGCCAGGGGAACGGAAAAAAGACCCGTCGAGAAGGGAATTTTCATTAAGGATTTCGGGATCGAGAATGACGCCCACGCAGGCAGCTGGCACCGGCAGGTGAGCCTGCTTTCCTGTGAGAAGGTCGATGCTTTCAACGAGAAAGGGGCTGCTGTCACGGATGGTGATTTCGGAGAGAATCTGCTGGTGGAAGGGATTGATTTCCGCCTTCTGCCGGTCGGGACGATTCTGAAGGCGGGAACTGTCTCTCTGCACATCACGCAGATCGGGAAAGAGTGTCACAGTTCCTGCGCGATCCGACAGAGGGTCGGAGACTGTATCATGCCGCGGGAGGGCGTATTTGCAGAAGTGCTTGCGTCCGGGGAGATCAGGCCGGGCGACCGGATGACGGCTGAGCTTCCGGATCCGGAACGGCCCTTTACTGCCGCTGTGATTACCCTGAGCGATAAGGGAGCCAGGGGCGAGCGGGAAGATCAGAGCGGCCCGGCGGCAGCCGGGATGCTGAAAGAGGCAGGTTTTGAAGTGGTTGAGCTGCTGCTGCTCCCTGATGAGCCGGAGCAGCTGAAAAAAGAGCTTTGCCGTCTGGCGGACCGAAGGCAGGTGGAACTGATTCTTACCAGCGGCGGAACCGGGTTTTCGCTCAGGGATCAGACGCCGGAAGCGACGATGGCGGTGGCGGACCGCAATGCGCCGGGTATAGCCGAGTACATCCGCATGCGCTCCGCTGAGATTACCGACCGGGCCATGCTGGGCCGGGGCGTATCCGTCATCCGGAAAGGAAGCCTGATCATCAATCTCCCAGGGAGTCCGAAGGCAGTGAAGGAGAGTCTTGGATTTATCCTGGAACCGCTGAAGCACGGCCTGGGGATCCTGCGCGGGAGTGTAAGTGAGTGCGCGCGGGAGGATGCGTTTCCACGCTGATGGGGATGGCTGCGGATGGCCTGATCTGAGTGCGCGCGGGAGGATATGTTTCCGCGCTGATGGGGATGGTTACGGATGGCCTGATCTGAGTGCGCGCTGACAGATATGCCCGGGACCTGAAGTTTGTGCACATGAAGGGCCTGGCCGGTCTGTTCTGAATAAAACGGCTGTATCCTGTTCCGTTCCGGGGAAGGACAGCCGGAGCTGAAGTACGGGAATACTGTTTTGAAAGGGGGTGAGGAGAGGAAGCCGGAAAGGGAAGCTCATCACTATATTTCCGGGCTTTCCTCGTACGGTGCAAAGTTCATGAAAAGACCGCGGACGGATTAGCTTTCGCCGCGGACAGGTTTTCTCTGAAATATGAGAAAGGAGCAAAGCTATGAAAAAGATGTTGACTGCGGCACTGACAGCGCTGTTTGCGGCTGTCCTGTGCATGAGCGCGGCAGCGGAGACGGAACTGGTTGTATTTGCGGCAGCCTCCCTGACGGAGACGCTGACAAAGATCGGGGAGCTGTATGAAGAAGAGAACCCCGATGTCACTCTGGCTTTCAACTTTGATTCTTCGGGAACCCTGAAGACGCAGATCGAAGAAGGCGCCGACTGCGACGTATTTCTCTCGGCAGGCCAGAAGCAGATGAACGAACTGGACATCTCGGCAGGTGAGGAGAAAAATCCGGACGGGCTGGATTATGTGAAGGAGGGCTCCAGAATCGATCTTCTGGAGAATAAAGTGGCCCTGGTGGTGCCGGAGGATAATCCGAAGAAAATAGAGAGCTTCAGCCAGCTTGCGGAAGTTCTGGAGGACGGAGAGATCCTGATGGCCATGGGAAATGCCGATGTACCGGTAGGTCAGTATACGCAGAAGATCCTTGACTATTACGGCCTGGATGAGGCGGAACTGGCGAAAGAGGGCAGAATCACCTACGGGACAAACGTGAAGGAAGTCACGGTCCAGGTGCTGGAAGGCAGCGTGGACTGCGGCGTTGTATACTGCACGGATGCTTTCAGCGCGGGACTTGACGTGATCGACAGCGCGACGGCCGAAATGTGCGGGCAGGTGATCTATCCTGCCGCGGTTATGAAAGACAGTAAAGATCCTGAAGCAGCGCAGGCTTTCCTGGATTATCTGGGAGAGGATGAGGCGATGAAACTGTTTGAGGAAGTTGGATTTTCACGGATAGAGACAGAAAAAGAAACGGAAGCAGAACCGTAAAAAGAAGCAGGGAGCAGCCCGGAAGGCCGGGCTGTGATCAGCAGCTGTATCCGCGCTCATTTCCGCGCATCCGGACGGCTTTCGCCGTCCGCCTGTACGGGGATGGGCGCTGCTTTTTTATTCACCCAAATACAGTTCCGTCGTCCTTCGTTCGCAGGAAGCAGGCCAGAAGCATAATCCCTGCGATTACGCAGGCCATAATCCGGTAAAAAGCCTGGAAGGACGTCCTTTTCACTATAATTCCGCCCAGATTCTGCATGAGAACTATTCCGGCGCTGTTGGAGGTGCTGACCAGCGCTATACCTGTGGTAATAAGGTTTGATGACACCAGGCTGCGCACGGTCTTCAGCGTGATCATCGTATACATTGTCGTGGCAGGCGCCTTCATAAGCACCGCAGCAAGCACAACCACAGGCGCGGAGCGGGAGAATCCATATGTGACGAATTCTGCCAGTGTCAGGGAACAGGCAGCCCACAGCAATGTCCGGCTGGAAAAACGGTCCATAAAAGTATTCGAGTATAAAATGACCGGTATCTCAATCAGGGTACTGAAAAAGATAACTGTCCCGATCCCGGCCAGATAGACGGAGAGAACAGAGCTGAAAGCACTTCACCACATTAAAAAAAGGCTGATTCAGCATTCCCTTATCCGGGTTATAGCATTTCCTGTGAAAGCTGAGGAGTCTTTTGTCTGTTTTCCCACATACTTTCTGACAAGGTTTCTCCTGACAGGTTCGATGATTCCGTTTGTGTGCCGATATGAGGAGCCTGGGCAGTTACTGGCGTGACATTCTGCCCGGTTCGGCGGTGACCGGCAGACGAACAAACGTACGAAGCCTTTGGCAGGCAGGATTTTTGCACTGTCAAAATGAGAGAATAGGATCATCCGATAGAGAAACAGACATTCCCGAAAGGAGGATCAGACAGGATGAAAGGTTATTGTACGGAAAGCGGTTATATGGGTTATGTGGACGGAAGATATATGCTGTTCGCCTCGGAAGAAGACTATAACGAATTCATCATGGACTGATGCCGGGGAAGCAGAATTACGGGGAGGAGAAAGACATGGCAGTTTTATTCGGAAAGCCACTGAATTACAATCACAGCGGAAGAACAGATCTTTTTGGACATGTATCCGAATTCGGAATTTTCTGTTACATGCCGCAGGAAGAGCCCGATGAACTGGTCCGGGCGGGAATTGACCCGGAAAAGATGGGGTATCTCAGCGGGAAGGAGCGGAGAAGAATTCTGGAGAGGGCAGGGCTGAATCCGCGGGATTACGACTTCTGAACAGCTGGAGGCAGCGCGTACAAAGCAAAAACGGGGAGAAAGGGGTTAAAAGATGAAGGTACATGTAGAATATGATGATTTCGGTGAATTTATCGAGGTTCTTGAGGACCTGTCAGAGGACGGGGAGGGTGACCGGCACACTTACGGCAGACTCCCTGTCAGTTTTTAGAATCTGCAGTGGCTGAAGGTGCAGCGGCTGAAACGGCAGTGGC
>DGHP01000145.1:26027-46371 GCA_002392705.1 Lachnospiraceae bacterium UBA3845
GAAAATTATTTCAGAGGATGGATTTCCCTGTTTCGGTGCGTATATAAAGTTGCCGGCCGGAAAGGCCGGCTTAAAAAGACAAATAATCGAAAGATATACGCAAAGGAGAAAAGATATGAATAAAATCAAGTCACTTATTTTTGCAGGTACAGCTGCAGTTATGATGGCAGGCGGAGTTTCAGCATTTGCGGCGGAGACGGAAGCGGATCAGAAGCCGGTATATGAGATGGATCTGGCACTGGAAACTGCGAAGCCGCTTGCGGCCGCTCTCCGCGGATTCATGCTGGATGAGAGTATAAAGAAGTTTGACGAGGCAGGCCTTTCCTTCACGGATGAGTGTGATGTATCCCTGAACTGCCCGCTGATCGCGGCGGCGCAGGAGAATGAGGACGGAACCTTCACCGTCTTTGGCGAGCTCTGCACCTATAACTTTAAACTCGACGGGGATGACCTGAAGTTCGTGAGCAGCTGGGAGCCGGCAGCCGTGATTACCTTCTCGAAGGAGTCGGATGTGAGCTTTGTCGTCGAGGATGTCAAGTATCTTCCGGAGGGAGAGGCGTTTGCAGAGGCGGTTGACGAAGTCTGTGTACAGATGGGAGCTGACAGCGACTTTTTCCTCAATGGACTTCCGGACGCTGAGGAGCCTGCGCTTCTGGCAGAGTTCCTGAGATTCGCCAATGAGAATCCGAATGTCCAGACACTCGAGGTCAGAGGTGAGCAGATGACAGTCGGCGGAGCAGCAGATGAAGTTGCGATGTTTATCAACGGACTGCTGTAATCACTGCTGTTGAACCGTGTTCCGGGGATTTGAATCCCCATACATAAGATATGTAAAAACCTGAAAAAGGGCCTGTGCCGGCGCACAGGCTCTTTTTTCCGCGTGGTGCCGCAGTTATCGCGTGGTGCTGTAGTTATCACGTAGTGCCGCAGCTATCGCATAGCGCTGTAGTTATCGCGGAAACGGGCAGGGAGACGGAATAGTTTCTGCCGATTGCTTTCTGCGGCGCAGCTCAGGCCCTGTGGCCTCCGATCTGCCTGTTCCGCTCAAGCTGCGTCGCGCCTTTGAGCATGTTTTTTCCCGTGAAGATCCCGCCAGCGCCGAAGCGTCCCCGGATCTTAGATATGGCGCCCTGCAGCCGCTTCTCGCGTTCCAGGGCCTCATAATCGATAAATAGATTCATCTGGTAAAATCCGTAATCTTCATGGGTTCCTTCGGCGCAGATGCCCAGCCGGCGGAAGAGAAGGCGGTGATCTGTTCCGGCGTCAAAGGCGGCCAGGATGCGGGGGGCCGCGATCGAAGCGGAGTTTGTCTCCATGGGCATCCGCACCGTGCCGCTGCTGTGCTTCGGATGCAGTCTTCCATAGAAGTCCGGGACGACTTCCCCGTCATAATAAGGGCAGGCCTCCAGGCTTTTCCAGTCATAGCTGACCCACCAGGTGAACTTCGGGGCGAGCAGCTGTTTCAGGAACATCTCGGAGCACAGACCGTCGATCATCTCGGAGAAAACGATCCGTGCTTCCTGGTAAGAATAGGGCCTGGGCAGGACCTGCCCGCTTGACAGGCTGTGCCCGTGGGAGCGGTATTCCTTGATATCCTTCATCGTCACGGGATCCATACCCCAGGCGTGGGCGATCAGGATCTCGCCGTCGATCCCGAAGGTTTTATAGAAAAACTCCTCATCGTACTGTGAGCGTGCCGCGATATCGCCCATCGTAAACAGGGCGTTCTTTTCCAGGCGCCGGGCCTTGCCGGGGCCGATCATCCAGAAGTCGACGAGCGGCCTGTGATCCCAGAGACGGTAACAGTAGGAGACTTCATTCAGTTCCGCGATCCGGACGCCGTTCTCGTCAGGGGGACTCTTTTTGGCCGTGATATCCATGCATACTTTGGCGAGGTAAAGATTCGTCCCGATCCCGATGGTGGCTGTAATGCCGGTCTCCTTCAGGATGGTCCGGATCATGGTCATGGCCATGACGTGCGCCGGATGGACGCCCTGCCTGCGCGCCTCGGACCGGTAGAAATTAAGGTATGGCGTGCAGTAGATGAAGGACTCATCTACCGAGTAAACGTGGATGTCCTCAGCGGCCGCATAGCGCAGAAGAATCGAATAGATCTTTGCCGAGACCTGTTCGTAAAGGGCCATGCGGGGCGTGGCTGTAATGTAGTCAACATGGCTTCCGGTCCGGAGTTCATAGTCCCGGATCGCTCTCTTTGCCTCGAAAAGGCGGGGCCGGGAGGGCACGCCTATAGCCTTGAGCGCGGGGGAAACGGCGAGGCAGATCGTCTGGTCGGATCGGGAAGGGTCCGCCACAAGGAGCCGGACCTTCAGGGGGTCCAGCCCCCGGGACACGGCTTCCACCGAGGCATAGTAGGACTTCATATCTACGGCTATATAACAGCTGGCTGTCAGGTCGTACGGCCAGCAGGATGATGACAGCATGGCAGGTCCCTTCTTTCTGTATGGGCGTTTGTTCTCCGGCAGGAGCAGCAGCGCTCCGGCGGAGGATCGAACATATATTCCTTTTTTGAAATCATACATCGAACATCTGTTCTGTGTCAAGAGCAAATGGATCGTGAATAAAGAGGATATCGGGATCTGCCTGAATTACTCATTATTAAAATATTAGAAAACTGGCAGACGATAACTGCAGAGCTGCAGGTACTTTGTTATAATTTCGTGAGGAGGCTGCATGAGAGTGCCGGACTGCCGGAGGACCGCCGGTCCGTGGAGCTGCTTGCGGAGCGCTGCGGGGAGCGGCGGACTGATTCGGCAGGGGATGTTTATTACGCGTTTCCGGATCCGGGAGCACTGGCAATGCTCCCGGAGGAAGAACTGAAGGAATGCCGGCTCGGTTACCGCTGGAAATATGTCCTGTCGGCTGCGAAAGCTGTACTGGATGGGAAGATCGATCTGGAAGGGCTGCGGGAGGCGGATGAAGAAAGCACGATGGCGGCGCTCACAGGTCTTTTCGGCGTAGGGGTGAAGGTTGCCAGCTGCATTTCGCTGTTCGGCCTGCATCATATGGATGCTTTTCCGGTTGATGTCTGGATGAAACGCATCCTGGCGGAGGAATATCCGGAGGGATATCCTTTTGAGGCGTACACTCCCTATAATGGTCTCTGCCAGCAGTATATGTTCGCATGGTACAGGCAGCGCCCTTCATGAGGGTTTTCACGAGTGTGAGCGCATGGAGTCCTGCGTGCAGGGTATTCCTCTCGGAGCTCATGATCGCCCGGCCGGAGATATCGCAGAGAAGACATGGAAGGCCGGGGAAAGACAATGCCGCGGGATATTGATAAAAGACCGGGAAACAAAAAGCAGGCTTGATTCTCAGAAGCAGAGGAATTAAGATCGGTATAAGGCGGCCGGGGCGAAATGCCGGCTGACGGACGGATTATATCGATGCAGCAGGAGAAGCAGGAGAAGCCCGGGATGCACAGACAGATTCATAAGCAGGCCGAAGTGGACATGATACACGGCCCGCTGGCTAAGAAAATATTTATGTTTGCCCTTCCGCTTGCAGTCAGCAGCATGCTGCAGCAGCTGTTCAATGCTGCGGATATCGCGGTGGTCGGGCGCTTTGCGAATGCGCAGGCGATGGCGGCGGTGGGCTCCAACAGCTCGGTGATCGGGCTGATGGTAAACCTGTTTACCGGCCTGGCAGTCGGCGCGAATGTTGTCGTGGGGAATCTGCTGGGTGCGGACCGCCGGAGCGAGATCAGCAGTGCGGTGCATACGATTATTTCCGTGGCGCTGTTCTCCGGTCTTTTTCTTCTTCTGCTTGGCAATCTGATCGCAAAGCCGATCCTGACCCTGATGGGGGCGCCGGATGATGTTATTTCGCTGGCGGTTTTATATCTGAGAATCTATTTCTGCGGAATGCCTGCCATGATGGCTTACAATTTCGGCTCGGCGATCCTGCGCAGCCGCGGCGACAGCAGAAGGCCCTTTGCCGCACTGACCTTTGCGGGTGTCCTGAATGTTCTTCTGAATCTGTTCTTTGTGATCGGACTGAAGATGTCCGTGGCGGGAGTCGCGCTGGCAACTGTGATTTCCAATTATATCAGCGGCGGGCTGACGCTCTTTTTCCTGACGCAGGAGGAGGACGAGTTCCGGCTGGACTTCCGGAAGCTGACAATCCGCAGGGAAGTCCTTCGGAAGATGATGTATATCGGGGTGCCGGCAGGGCTTCAGGGAATGGTATTCTCCCTCTCGAATGTCGTGATTCAGTCTGCGGTCAACAGCTTCGGAGCAGACTGCATCGCCGGCATGACCGCTGCACAGAATTTTGATTTTATCTCCTACTGCCTGATGAACGGATTTGCCCAGGCGGCGCTGACTTTTACTGCCCAGAATTTCGGGGCCAGGGACCGTGAGCGCTGCAAGAGAGTCTGGCGGATCTCCATGCTGATGGGACTGGGACTGGATATTCTGCTGCTTGCGGTATTCATGCTCTCGCGCTATCAGCTCATCCGGATCTTTACGACGGATGAGAATGTGATACGTTACGCCATGTACCGTTTTGAGAATGCGGTGTGGCTGCATTTTCTCTGCGGATCCTATGAAATCACAGCCGGAGCCCTGCGCGGTCTGAACCGGTCGATGATCCCGGCCCTGATTTCCATCTTCGGGACCTGCCTGATCCGGCTTGTGTATGTATTTCTGATTTTTCCCATGTTCGGTACGCCGCAGGTTCTGATCATGGTTTATCCGGTGACCTGGACGATCACCACGATCCTGATGAATGCGATGTATTTCAGGGTGCGGGAGCGTGCGTTTACGCAGCTTCAGAGAGTGTGATGACACAATGTAAAAGGAATGTAAAAGGCATCAGCGGAAGCATATCATATCCTCCGCTGATGCCTTTTTTAAGCTGTGTAAAAAGAAGCTGTTCCTTATCTCAGGAAGCTGGCGTTCGCATAGCCCCAGATTCCGTTGAAGCATACATATCTGTAATAGCATGCAGCTCCGCCGATTCCGGTTCCCTGAACGATCGTGCCGTTGGTATAGACACTGTGACCCGGATAAAGCTGTGCGATCTCGTTATAGGGGCTGTAGCTTGTGCCGGATCTGAGCGCCAGGTAGGTGCCGTTGCAGTCACCGACTGTCATATAAAAGCCGTTCTGATAACCATATCCGCCGGCTGCGTTCTCAAGTTCTTCTGCATTCATGGATTTCTTTTCTTCTGACATCACTTTTCTCCTTTTACCAATTCGTATCTGGTCTTCTGTAATCTTCCTGATTCAGGACCCTCTTTTTCCGGTTCCTGACTTTATATACGAGGCTCCCTCCGGGAGGGCTAAAAAGTCAGGAATTTTTTCTTTATTGCGGGAAAAAGCCGGAAGCGGTACTATAAGATAATCGGTGGCCTGATGTGTGGAGGGTCGTGAAGTAACCCTTTATCCTGATGAGCCGGTTAATCCATTTCCGGCTGACCTGGTTTCCGGTGTCTGTTTCTTCCGGAAAGAGCAGCGTTCAGAGGCTGCAGTCGCTTCAGTGCAGGGATGTGACAGACACGGAGAGTATCGCGAAAAGAATAAGAAGGAGGTCAGGCATGTCCTACGGTTTTTTCCAACAGGAACTTTTTGCACAGAATCTGGAGGTTATCAGGAAGTTCTTTAAGTTCGACTACAACTCCCTGCATGCGATCGGCGCGTTTCTCTATACGGTGGCAGGGCGCCTGGCAGACAGGGAGCAGCTGGATGAGAGCCTGAAACTTCTGAAATCCAGGTACGGAATCTTTTCGGAATTCCGTGCGCATCTTACGATTCCGATGGTTGTAAAAATCTCGCTTGCAGAAGATCCGGAGGCATATCTTGAGGGCGTTGCCGCTGCATATTCCGCCCTGAGCAAGGATTTTCTGCTCGGAGATGAGTCCCGTCTGCTGGCGGCGACCATTATGTATGATAATGCCCGCATGGAGGATCTGGATTCGATCTGCGCGCATACCGCGAAAGTCTATCAGGGCATGAAGGAGAATCATCCCTGGCTTACAGGTCAGCCGGATCTGCCCTTCGCGGTACTGATGGCCCTGCAGGATGAGGAGGCAGAGAAGCAGCTTCTCGATGCAGAGGGCTGCTACAGTATCGTGCAGGAAAGATTCCCGATCTCGAAGGATGCCGTACAGACAGTCAGCCATATCCTGGCGATCGGCAAAGGAAGTCCCGAGGAGAAGAGTGCGCGTTTCCTGGATTTTTATGACACCTTCAGGGAATACGGCCTTAAGCTTTCGAGCGAGAGCATGCCGATCCTTGCGGTGCTTGCGAACACCGGCCTGTCTGCGGAGGCGGCCGCTGCCCAGACGAGGGAAAATGATGAATTCCTTCGGAGACAGAAGGGAGTCGGCCTTCTGGGAACAGGCGGGGATCTCCGGCGGATGTTCGCCGCGGCGATCACCTCTGTCAATATGATCCCGGAGGATCCGGCGGTCTTCGGCGCCCTGTCCGGAACCGTTCTGGCGGTCATCCTGGCAATTGAGATCGCGGTGATGATCAGCGTAATCAGCGCAACGATGCATTCCTCTTCCTCTTCCGGGAACTGAGGGGTGCGGAGAAACCGCTATTCCCCGGCCGCAGGGGCAGATACCGGCAGAGCAGGACCGGAAAGACACATGAGAATCTGACAGATTTTACGGAGGGATGCGTTATGAAGATCGCACTGATTAATGAGAACAGCCAGGCGGCTAAAAACGCCATGATTGAGAAGGCACTTAGAAAAGTCGTGGAGCCGATGGGCCACGAGGTTTATAACTACGGAATGTATGCGGCGGATGACGAAGCGCAGCTGACCTATGTGCAGAACGGGATTCTGGCGGCTGTGCTGCTGAACTCCGGTGCTGCGGATTATGTGGTTACCGGCTGCGGAACCGGCGAAGGCGCGATGCTTGCGCTGAATTCATTCCCGGGCGTTATCTGCGGACATATCGAGGACGCGCTGGACGCCTATACCTTCGCGCAGATCAATGACGGCAATGCTATTGCGCTTCCGTTCGCGAAAGGCTTCGGCTGGGGCGGGGACCTGAATCTGGAGTATATTTTCGAAAAGCTTCTCTGCGAGGAGAGCGGCGGCGGATATCCGAAGGAAAGAGCGGTGCCCGAGAAGGCGAACAAGAAGATTCTGGATGAAGTTAAGAGTGAGACCTACCAGGATATCGTGACGATTCTGGAGAAGCTGAACAAAAGCCACCATGAGCTGGTGAAGGGTGCTCTTTCAACGGAAGGCTTCGGGAAATATTTCTATGACAACTGCAAGTGTGACAGGATCCGTGAGGCTGTAGAGCAGATTCTGGGATGATGAAGGCAGCAAGGCCGGGATGGATCCGAACGCTGCCATGGGAAAAAGCATGCGCAGATGGCGGTGCAGGGAGCTGACTGTTATTTCGGTTTTTATCGCGGTATATGACTCAGGCGCGGGAGAAGGCGGTGGCCTTTCCCGCGCCTGAATGCTGAGGAAGCGCTGATTATCTCAGTGTTTCCTCAGTATCTTTGGCGGATCCCGGTGCTGCGCAGCGGATAAGCCGGTTACTTTTCAGACCGGGCGGATGTCGCGGATATAGTCTTCAAATTTCAGCCCGACATACTCGCCGATCATTTTCAGTTCGTCTACGGTTTTGTCATTGACGGGGATGCCGTTCGCAAGGCGGTCTTCCCGGGAGAGCATGGCCTGCTCGCCGGGAGTATAGACACGTTCCTGCCCGTCCGCTGTCGGGGATTCCCTGAGCTCGCGCAGCAGGGTGGACATGTTGGCGCGGATCTCTTTCTTGTCGCCGAAAATGCCGTAGTCAATGGCGGCGAAGCCGAAGGAGGTGTCACCCATGCCGCCGTTTTCCACATGCGGCGAAGTGTGGCCGCCTGCAAGTATTCCGGTGAACAGCTCGGCGATGATGCCGAAGCCGTACCCCTTGTGGGAGCCGGTATCCTTGGTCATGCCGCCCAGCGGGAAGATGCCGCCGAAGTCTTTGGCGTTGATCAGGTCAAGGACATGCTGCGCATCCGTGCTGATATGGCCGGTCTCGTCGGCAGCCCAGCCTTCATGGAGCGGTTCGCCCCGTTTGTTGTAAACTTCAACTTTCCCTCTCGGGACGACAGTGGTGGCGGCATCGAACCAGAAATAATAAGGATCAGCCGGCATGCAGACAGCCAGCGGACTTGTCCCGAGCATCGCTTTCTTACCGAATGTGGGAATGGCGATGGCTTCGGTGTTGGTGGAGCTGAAGCCGATCATGTCTTCGTCGCCGGCCATCCTGGAATAGTAGCCCGCGATCCCGTAATGGTTGCAGTTGCGGACGGTCACCATGCCGAATCCATGCTGTTTGGCCTTATCGATGGCCATCTGCATGGCTTTGCGGGCGGTTACCTGTCCCATCGTCCGGTTGGCTTCGATGACGGCAGAAACCGGTGTTTCGAATACGATCTCCATGCGGGCCTTCGGATCCACATGTCCGCCTGTGATGGAATCATGATAGCGGATCATGCGCTGTACGCCGTGAGATTCGATTCCATAAAGATCCGCGCACAGCACAACGTCGGTGATCCCCCGGGCTTCCTCTTCGGTAAACCCATGGTTTTTATAGATATCTTCACAGTATTTCCGGACTTCCGCCACATTCAGTTTATAATATGCCATGATAATCTCCATTCCGCCGCCTCTGGCCGGCCAAAATACGATCCTTCCTGCAGAATCCTCCGCCGCATGTTCCGCTGCGGTATTCGGTTCCGCCAGCATTATTATATCATAGATTCCGGATGGAACAGAGGGGATCGCATCAGAGGAACGGATTTCTTTTTCGCAGCAGCGGGTGTGGAAGCTGAAGGCATCAAAAGCCGGCAGTCCGCCAGTTCAGCAGCACCTTGTCCGGGATGTGCACGGGCTGGAGATGCTGCGTGACAGGTGAAACGGATTGAAGGGATAAAAGCCGGCAGGACGGACAGCGATATGATGTCGGGAAAGGACAGGTTTTATGATATATGAATTTCTGACAGGCAACTATACAATGCGCGGAAAGGACTGCTTTTACCATGTCCGTTTTGACAGCGAAACGGGGAAGCTTTCCTGCGTCAGTTCTTTTCGGGGGCCGGACAATCCTTCCTGGCTGACCGGGCATCCGAACGGAAGGATTCTGTACAGTGCCGAGGAACGGAATCCGGATGGAGGCCTCGCGGTCTTTTCGCGGATAGGGGAAGAGATCCGGCAGCTGTGTTCCCTGCCTTCAGCGGGAGCCGATCCCTGCCATCTGTCCCTGGATGACCGTGCGCAGTTTCTGATGGCGGCGAACTACAGCAGCGGCAGCTGTACCCTGTACCGTCTGGATGAAGAGGGACTGCCGCTGGGAATCTCTGATTTTAAGCAGCATACCGGCAGGGGACCGAATCCCTTCCGCCAGGAATGTGCACATGTGCATTTTTCCCGTTTTCTGGACGGGGGCTTTTATGTCAGTGATCTGGGAATGGATCAGATTCTGTTCTATGAACTGGACCGAGAAAAGGGAAAACTGATTCTGAAAGAAGATTGCTGCATCTCCATTGATAAAGGCGCGGGGCCAAGGCATTTCGCCGTCCATCCGGCGCATCCCGGGATGCTCTATGTGCTGACGGAAATGGCGGGGGCGGTATTTGTCTTTGAAAAGGAGCAGAAGGGCTGGCTGCGGAGACAGGTGATTTCTTCTCTGCCGGAAGATTTTTACGGATTCAACAATTCGGCTGCAGTGAAGTTTTCTGAAGACGGCGCTTACCTGTTTACATCAGACAGAGGCCGTGATTCGGTTACAGCTTTTTGCGTCGGAGCGGACGGACTGCTCGGACGGGCAGCGGATTCTTCCTGCGGCGGCAGCATTCCCAGGGATATGGGGGTCTTCGGAGATGATCTGATCGTCTGCAATCAGGAGTCGGATCTGCTGAGCGTGCTTCATTTTGACAGGAATGCCGGGAAATTGTATCCGACAGGCGAAGCGCTGCGGATCAACTGCCCGGTCTGCATCATGCCGCTGTAAAAGCGGGCGGGAACTAGGATCGGGCGGGTCAGAAGAGGGAAGCAGAGAGGCGCTATGCGAGAAGCAGTGCGCCGAGGATCAGCACAGCGCCGGCGATTCCGGCTGGCGTCATGGGCTCATGCAGGAACAGGGCGGAGAGGAGTACGGCCGTTACCGGATCGATATAGCCGAAGAGGGCGGCGGTCTGGACAGGCAGTTTTTCCACCGCTCCGAAATAAAGCGCGTAGGCGAGCCCTGTGTGAATGATTCCTACGGTCAGCAGGAGAATAATCTGTGTGCTCTCCGGCCCATATGAACGGAGAGTTCCGCGCGAGAGCATATACGGGATCAGGGCTGCTGCCGCTGAAAAAAGCTGTATGATGGTTTTTTCATAGAGAGGAACTCCGGTAATTTTTTTGTTGAGCAGTACCACGCAGGCGTACAGAGCCGCGGCGCCGAGCCCGAGCACTATGCCCTTTACGGGATCCGCCCCGGCTCCGGAGGAACCCGCGGCGCCGGAAACCAGTACCATGCCGGCAAGAGCTGCCGCCACGCAGAGAATCTTGCGCAGTGTGACCGCTTCTTTAAACAGAAACGGTGAGACTAGCAGGACGATTACGGGCTGCATATAATAGCAGAGGGTTGCGACCGCTACGGTTGTATAATTGTACGCTTCAAACAGCAGAATCCAGTTGAAGCCGATCATCGCCCCGGTCAGCACAAGCAGCGCGAGGCTGCCTTTGAGCGGGGCAGTCTGAAAGCGGCGGCCTGTAAGGCGCATCAGCAGGAGCAGAAAAACGCTTCCCAGGATTCCCCGCACAAATGCCAGTGTCTCCGAAGGAAGATCTATCTGCCTTCGGAAGATCCCGATTGTCCCGAATATCATCATCGACAGGATCAGTGCCGGATACGCACTTTTTCTGTTTTCTCCCTGCATAGATTTCATCCTGCTTCTTTCTGTAAATCATGAGACGGCGAAATACAATCATTGATTGTTTTACCGGTCTTTACCAGTTCTGCCAGAATAGTATACAATATATTCTGCGATTTGTCCGGCGGACAGAGTATTCCAGTCATCCGGGGCATTGAGTCATGATACAGAACTTTGTTTTGGGAGGAGGAGAAGACTATGAGAGAAACCCTTACAGATCTCAAGAACAGACGGAGCGTCAAAGCCTACAAAAGTGAGCAGATCTCCGATGAAGAACTGATGGAGGTCCTTGAGGCGGGGATGAATGCGCCGTCCGGCGGGAATCGTCAGTCCGCGGTTTTCATTGTTGTTCAGAACAGGGAATGGATCGATAAACTCTGTGCTCTGAATGCTAAAATTGCCGGTGCGCCGGAAGGATGGGACGTTTTCTATGGAGCGCCGACCGTGATCGTTGTTGCGGCGTCTGCGTCAACAGCCGACGCAGTAAAGGACGGCTCCCTGGCAATCGGAAATATGCTGAACGCAGCTTACGCGCTGGGTCTGGGCGGAAGATGGATCAACCGCGCGGACGGCATGCTGGAAGATGAGCTTGGCAAACAGCTGCTTAAAGAAGCAGGTATCGAAGGAGAGTATATAGGCGTCGGAAATGTGATCCTCGGTTATCCGGAAGGGGATTTCCCTGCTCCGATCGAGCACAAGAAAGATTATTATAAAATCATCCGGTAAAAAGGCAGAACAGTCCGGCCTCTTACATGGACAGGAAGGCGGGCACCATGATGACGGCCAGGACGACGCCGAACATCATGATCATGGGGAGCAGCATCTTTATTCCGGCTTTTTCACCGAGCTTGCGTGCAATCATTTTATGCTGCTCCATGGACATCAGGGCCTCCCGCTCCAGAAGCTGGGTGAGGCCCCGGGACCCCTTTTTCAGATTCTGGGAGAGGAGGGAACCGAGTTTAATATAGGTCGGCAGACCGCAGCGTCTGCCGAAGTTTTCATAAGCGACGGCCTCCGGGACGCCGCTTTTCATTTCCCTGAGAGCCAGCAGCATTTCTTCGTAGACGTATCGTTTCCCTGCATTTTCCGCCTGGTACTGCGCCGTGACGCGGGCGAAGGCACCGCGGATCGTGAGACCCGCCCCCAGCAGCATCGTCAGTTTCCAGAGCATTTCGGAATAATCGAGATCCAGCTGATCATGGCGGACCTTTGCCTCATCATGGATCTTCTGGTCAGAATGGGTCCAGAGAAGGCATGGCGTGAGGATCGTGAAAAGGATCAGCAGGTAATAGGCGGAACTTTTCGGATAATACCAGCGCAGGGTGCGGTCCCCGACTTTTGAGGGGAGGCAGATGCTTTCATTTTCCGGATCCTTTTCCTGGGCGTTCTGGACTGCCCGGCGGATCTGCATCTGAAGCTGTTCGCTGTCCGTCAGTTCCTGCGGATAGAGGCGGGCGGAGAAGGACCATGTGCGGATCTGGCTCTGGCAGCTCAGCGTGACGGTGATGTTGACGATGCTTCCGGCACTGAGAACCTCGCCGACAATCATGCCGTTTTCATCGATCATGCCGTAGGGAGTGACCTCGTAGGAAGCCTCGACGATGCCGTTCTGAAGCACTGCCGGAAAATACAGGGGCCGGCTGACGCAGTCAAGGCTTTCATTGTCCTTCAGGATTATGCCGGCCAGTTCCTCCTGGGCAGCCTTAAGGAAAGCACGGACTTCCACGCGGGAGTAGGTGCGCGGATTGAGGAGAATCTCAAAGGCTTCTGATTCCGCCTCACCGGAAATGGTCAGATTCAGGCTGCTGCTGGAAGCGGATTCCCCGTATCCCGGCCGGATGAGGATACCGCCGGTGACGGAGCGGTCCCTGCGCGCTTCTGTGATCAGGACAACTGCAAGGAGAAGCAGGGCGGCGCAGGAGACGAGCAGGGTGTTGGCGATTTTGCGGACGTAGTAGTCCCGGGCGCTGTTTTTTCTTCCGGAATTCAGCTGGAAGAGTTCCTGATTGAGCGTGCATTTCTTTTCACTCAGGCCGAGCCGGTCGCAGAGAAAAGCGGCGGGGCGCCTGCAGGGGTTGGGGAGGGACATGGGACTCCTTTCCTGGATTTTTTATCTTTGCCGGGTACGGCCCGGATTATTGGTGACCTGATGTGTGGAGGGCCGTGAACAGTGCGATTCATCCTGAAAAATGCTGAGTTATACCTCAATGTGCATAATTCGTTTTCCTATGAAGAAGGCAATCACATAGACGGTCAGGCTTACAGTCATGATGAAAATACCGGCCGGATTGTGGTAGCAGGGGTCCAGAAAGCCGGGGGAGGTGACGGTGATATAGCCGATCAGGGCGAGGGGAACGACGCTCATGATCCGCTGCTCCGATATTTTCCCCGTGATGTTGGCTTCGATCTCCTGCCGGGTTTCGTTTTTTGACTGGATTGCGTTGACGGTATTGCGGATGATGGACATGAGGTCGCCGCCGGTCCGCTTCGCAGTCTGGAAGACTTCAGCGAAATTGCGTACGTCATCGACATGGGAGCGGCGCCCCAGGTCCAGAAGCAGTCCTTCGATGGGAACGTTCAGGCTGGTCTGCAGGATGATATAGCGGAATTCCGTGACGATGAAGGAATCCGGCTCGTAGATCTTTCTGAGTTCATTCAGGGCTTCCTTCCAGGCGTTTTCAATGGCGTAGCCTGCCTGCAGCGACGCGTTGACCAGCTGCATGCCGGTGGTAAACTGCCGGAGAATCTCAAGGCGTCTTTGCTCGAGAAGATCCTTTTTCCTCATTTTCAAAAAGAGGGGCAGCCCGGGAGAAAAGAGGAGAGCTGCCAGGAGGGAGCGGTAGAAGAGCATGGCGATCAGAAGATCGAGGCCTGCGTAGACGGCGCAGTTCAGGAGCAGTTCCCGGCGGGTGAAATGCCAGCTTCCGTAATCTGGCATGACATCTCGCCTTTTCTGCTTTGGATGGGGGGGTGTTTTCACCCGGGAGGAGCGTGTGCTTTTTTCCATTCTTTTTTCCATTCCGCCGCTGTGAGATGACGGTTCAGACAGCGTATAAAAGTGATCCCATAAAGCCTTTTGTGCTGACGCTCAGACAGTATATAAAGAGAGATCCCATAAAGCCGTTTTGTGGTGACGCTTGGACAGCGTAAGAGTAAACTTTACAGACAGCGTTTCCCTTACATTCCTTTCAGGGGGATACCGGCCCGTTCCAGCTTCTGTATGTGCATGAGCGAACCCGTTTTTTTCAGCTCGCCGACCAGGCGTCCCTTCTTGTCTTCTCCCTGGATCTCATATTCAAAAATGGGATGTGTGCGGATCTCCCCGGTCGGTATGTCATATCCGTCAATTTCGACGATCTCGAGGACTTTTCTGCTTTTGTCCCGCATGCGGCTCAGGTGGACCATGATGTCGATACCGGAGGCGATCTGCCTGCGGATGGCCGGGATCGGGATTTCCAGGCCCATCAGGACCATGGTCTCAAGGCGGGAGAGCATGTCATTCGGACTGTTGCCGTGTCCGGTGGAAAGGCTGCCGTCATGCCCGGTGTTGAGGGACTGAAGCATGTCTATGGTTTCGGCACCGCGGACCTCCCCGACGATGATCCTGTCAGGGCGCATGCGCAGACTGGATTTGATCAGGTCGCGGATGGTGACCTCACCCATTCCCTCCGCATTGGCTTTTCGCGCTTCGAGCCGCACCAGGTTGCGGACCCCCTGAATCTGGAGCTCCGCATTGTCCTCTATGGTGATGATCCGCTCATCCTTTGGAACATAGTTGGAAAGGGCATTTAAGAAGGTGGTTTTTCCGGACCCGGTTCCGCCGGAAATAAAGATGTTGTAGCCGGCTTCCACCAGGTTTTTCAGAAAATCCGCGGCTTCCTGGGAGCAGGATTTCCAGGCGATCAGCTGCTTCATGGAGATCGGGTTGTCCGGAAAGCGCCGGATCGTGATGACAGGGCCGTCGATCGCGATGGGATTCATGACGATGTTGACGCGGGCTCCGTTTTCCAGCCTGGCGTCTACAATCGAGACAGCTTCATTTGCCACCCTGTTGCAGCCGGCCACGATCTGCTGGACGATATCCTGCAGCTTTTCCCTGGAAGAGAAACTGCGCTCCCATTTGGACAGGCGGCCGGCACGCTCAATATAGATTCCGTCTGTCCCGTTGACCATGATCTCGGTAACGGTGTCGTCGTCTATGAGCTCCTGCAGAAGGTCCAGCCGCCGCACGGAATTGAAGAGTTCCGTCCTCATCCTGATCCGGTCGGGAAGGCGCATGCGCCTGCGGGGATCGCTCTGGGCGATCAGCTCATCGATCAGCACATAGATTTCGGCGTCGGTCAGGTCTCGGGAGAGCTCCAGCTTCTCCATGAGCGCAGCGCGGCATTCAAGAAAACGCTGGTGGTCCATCATAAGCTTTTCCTCCTCCAATAACGCAGTCTGTACGCTGACGCAGTGGCCCCGGATGACTATTCTGAAGCCGCGTCTGCAAAAAGCGCAGCCGTGAGGCAGCCGGCCTGAACCATTCGCGCATGGGGCCGGGAATAGTAACTTGGCTGAAAAAAATCGGGCTGAAAAAAATTTAAAAAAAACACTACCATATTTTGCTGTTTCCTGTTACAATAGGAGAGCGATGGGGGTATAGCGCAGCTGGGAGCGCGTCTGAATGGCATTCAGAAGGCCGCGGGTTCGAGTCCCGCTATCTCCACTTAGGGAAGCCTGTATAAGGCTTCCCTTTTTTTGCGCGATACAGCCCGAAAGCGGCTGCCATGCCTGCAGGGGAAACGCGGCTTTTTGTTTGTGCTTGTACGACGCGGGCTGGCAGCTGCCATGCCTGCAGGGGAAACGCTGATATAATCAGGGCTGCCTCAGAAGCTGATTCCGAATTCAGCTGTGCAGCCTGCAAGCGCGGCAGCCTGGGACGCGTCCAGCCCGATCTCGAAGGCGCCCTGGCCGGAAGGGTTGAGCAGTGTGCGGGCCCCTCCTGCCAGAACACCGTTCCTGCGGAAGAGGACGGTGACATAAGGAATGTACTGTCCCGCCTGCTGGACGTTTCTCTGCAGATAACCAGTAAGACGGCGGCCTCCGCTGCCATCCGGGCTGTCGGAAGTATTCCGGATGGTGTAGGAGGAGGATTTGAGATAGAGGCGGTCGTCCTGGGTATAGAAGGAAGAGACCGGTATGGAGTGGATGCTTATGGTGATCTGTCCGACCTCCTCTTTCGCGCGGTCCAGACGCAGATCGCCCGCCAGGCTCAGGGTATCCTGCGGGGCAAGCTCCGTGAGAAGGCAGTTTTCCTTCTTCAGGACGTTTCCTTTTTTGTCGTGGACGGTGACATCGGCTCCGGTCAGTGCCAGATTGAAGGTCGCGTTCGGGTTATGGATTTTTGCGGCGTAGGTGACTCCGGAATGGGAACTGTCTCCCGCCTGGTAGAGACTGTAACCCTGCTCGGCTATGACAGCCTGCTTGGGGTGCTCAATTACGAGAACCTCGCAGACGGCCTGCCTGGAACCAGCCTTTGCCGTGATTTTTACGGAGCCGGGGGCGATCGCGGTGACCATTCCGCCCGCAACGGAGGCCAGAGCCGGATTGGAACTCTCCCATACGACCGCGGCACCGGCGTCGGCAGGGCTGTACTGGGCTGTGAGAAGTTCTGAAGATCCCTGCTCGATCATCATGTTGTATTTATTCAGGCTGACGGATGTGACACGCCCTGAGCCGGAGCCTGCAGAAGAGGCGCCGGACAGGCCGGCATATCCGCCGTCAGGGCTCAGGCCGAGGGCCTGCATGGTGCGGGCTGACATATAATCACCCTTCCCCACTTTGACCCGGCAGACGCATGCCCTGCCGCCGGCTTTCGCGGTAACGGCGGCAATCCCGTCGCTGAGACCGGTGATGCTTATGCTGCGGCTGCTTTTCCGGACACTGACAATGTCTTTATCGGAGACGGACCATTTAACCCCGGACAGAGAGCCCAGATTCTCCGCCCGCAGAACTTTTGTGCGGCCGATCCGCAGGCGCATGCGGTCCCTGCTGAGGGAGAAGGCATAAGCTTCACTGCCTCCTGCCAGGCTGCCTGTCCGGCCGGCGGAAAGCTGACTTGTCTGCGTCCCGGAATTGTTCCGGTTCAGATTCTGCGGGAGGGAAGCGGCAGGAGTCTGCCAGGCTGCCTGCGCCTGGGCCAGAGTCTGCGTACGCACCTGTCCCGCCTCAGCAGCCTGCGCGATATGCCGCGCTGCAGCCGGATCCGCCGCGAGAGTACAGCAAAGACCCAGCACCAATGTTCTTTTTAACAGCATTTCAGAGAATTTCATAAGTCAGAAAGACCTCCTTTTCAGATGTGCGGCATAAAGCCGGATGAATGGAAAACTGAAGTGAAAAACAAAAAAGATATGGAATAGAAAATAGAAAAAGAAAAGTAGAAAAAAGAAAGTAGAAAAAAGAAAGTAGAAAAAAGAAATAAAGAACTACTCCGAAAGATTCCTGCTCCTCTCGGAGTAATGCTGTTATAGCACAGAAAAGAGACTGAGTAAACGGATAAGAGTGCTGTTTGAGCAAGTTCATGGAAGCTGCACAAAACAGCCCCCGCCGGAATCCGGGTGGTTACGTGGTCATTATGTGATGGGAGAAAAGGCCGTGAACAGCAGCGGGAGGAGACGGGCCATTATGTGACAGGAGGAGACTTGACAGGCGGAAAGCTTTCTTTTATGGTAGAGAAAGCATTTTGATGCCTGATGTGTGGTGGGCCGTGAACAGTAACGGTGCCGGGGATCGCGGCGCTGATGAGCAGCGGAGCGGTCTGCGCATCATATGGGACTATGATAAAGCAGAAGCTGACGGCCGTGCGGAGAAAGACCGGGCGGTCTGTTTTTGTACGGGGGGGTGTGTTTTTTATGTATAGTCTGATCGCAGCAGTTCCGATTCTGCTGTGTGTGATTCTGATGGTTGCTTTTGGCTGGCCGGCCAGGAGGGCGATGCCTCTGGCATACCTTGCCGCCGTGCTGGAGGCGGGCCTTCTCTGGAAGATGCAGCCCGGCCGGATCGCAGCCGGAACGGTGCTGGGTTTTCTGAGTGCGCTGGAGATCCTGCTTATTATCTTCGGGGCGATTCTGCTGATGAACGTGCTTAAGCTGTCCGGCGCGATGGCTTCCATCAACCGCCTGTTTTCCCATATTACCCGGGACGCGCGGCTTCAGTGCGTGCTGGTCGGCTGTGTGTTCGCGGGCTTTATAGAGGGCTCGGCGGGATTCGGGACGCCGGCGGCCCTTGCCGCTCCGATCCTGATCAGTCTGGGATTCCCGCCGCTGGCTGCAGCGACGGTCTGCCTGATCTACAATTCCTGGCCTGTGGAACCGGGCCCGGTCGGAGTGCCGCTTCTGACGGCGTCCTCCACCGTGCGCGATGCGGTCCTGGCTCTGGGAGGAGACCCCGACAGGTTTACGAAGCAGCTGACACGCTGGGTCTGCCTTCCGCAGATGATCGGCGGCTGCCTGATCATTATGGTCGGTGTCGCGGTTCTGGTGAAGGTTTTCGGGAAAAATCACAGCTTCAGGGATCTGCTTCCTGCCATTCCCTTTTGCCTGCTCAGCGGCGCGGTTGTGGGGACGATCTACCTTGTCATGGCCTTTTTCGCAGGCCCGGAGCTGACCAGTATGACGGCATTTATCGGAGCGCTTCCGGTCCTGATTCTGGCAGCGAGGAAGGGATTCCTTGTTCCGAAGGAGGTATGGACCTTTGACGGGGTTGAAGACTGGGGAGATCCGGCCTGGAAGTCATCGGGCGTGACAAACGCGACGGTTGACAAGGGAATGCATCCCTTCAAAGCCTGGCTTCCCTACCTGATTATCGGTCTTCTTCTGGTGCTGACCCGTGTGGACTTTTTCGGGATCAAGCAGCTGCTCAGCAGTGATCCGCTGATTCTTCACGTCACGAATATCTTCGGCAATGCAGACATGAACTGGAATTTCAAGGTGCTCTATAACCCGGGAATTCTGCCCTTTGTCCTGGTTTCCCTGCTTACGATGGTCATGCATGGCATGAGCGGAGGGGAGGCGGTACAGGCCGTAAAGGCGACCTTCCGTCAGATTTCGGGCGCAGCCATGGCTCTTCTGTTCGGAATAGCCATGGTGAATCTCTACCGCTACAGCGGCAGCGCCGGGATGGAAAGTATGCTCTATATGATGGCGGACGCCATGGCGGGACTCTTCCGCGGCGCATATTTCATAGCAGCTCCGCTGATCGGGGTTCTGGGTGCTTTCATGTCAGGCTCCAATACTGTGTCCAACACGCTCTTTGCGTCGATTCAGTTTGAGACGGCGACGATTCTGGGTATTTCACAGGTTCTGATTGTAGCCCTGCAGGCGATGGGCGGCGCGATCGGCAATATGATCTGCATTCACAATATCGTTGCGGTGTGCGCTACGACCGGGACGAACGGAAATGAAGGAAGGCTGATCCGGACCAATATTGTTCCATGCCTGATCTATGCATTTACGGTGGCGGCCATTGTGGGAATTTTTCTGGCGGCGGGCGTCAATCCCATGCCGGAGCTTCTGGCTGGCTGATGATTCAGGATGACGGGCGCAATTCAGCCAGGGCGGAATTGATGGTCAGGAAGGATAGCGGATGGCCCGAAAATCCGGCCTTTATCTATGGAGCCGGGCTTTTCAAGCCTGTTACAGAGGAGTCGGAAGAGTATGTTTATGGAAAAAAATCCGGTGGCGCTGGCTGTGTTGGCGGCCTGCGCTGTGGTTTTCATTCTGATCAATAACGGACCGGAGAGCGGCAGGATCGGACGTGCCGTGAAATACGGCTGCTATGACAGGGCACTGATCTATGAAGGGCAGTGGTGGAGGATGGTGACGGTCGGATTCACCCATATCCAGCCCTGGCACCTTGCCATGAATCTTTATGCGCTCTACAACCTGTCTCCGCTGGAGGGCTATTTCGGACACGGCTGGTTTGCGCTGATTCTTTTCGGGGCGGTCACGGGCGGGAGCATCGCGGAATATCTGTTTTCCGGAACCCGCTGGTCGGTCGGCCTTTCGGGAGGCCTCTACGGTCTGATGGCGGCCTATCTTGTCTTGGTTCTATACTATCACTGGAGTCTGCAGAGCATCCTGATCACCATCTGCATCAACCTTGCGATCAATTTCATGCCGGGAATTGCCTGGCAGGCCCACATGGGCGGAGCGGCAACGGGAATGATCCTGACAGGATTGTTCCTGCAGCTGCACTGAATTCTGTGTGAATGAAAAAACATACTCTGCGCTGCGTTCTGTGTGGATGAAAAAACATACTCTGCGCTGCGTTCTGTGTGAATGAAAAACATACTCTGCGCTGTTATTCTGTGGCAATAAAAAACCTTTCTCCGCGCTGCATTCTCCATGCGCTGAGGAAGGTTTTCATTTTTCAGCCGCGCTTTCAGCCGCGTTTTCAGCCGCG
>DGHP01000145.1:46427-78203 GCA_002392705.1 Lachnospiraceae bacterium UBA3845
GCTTTCAGCCGCGTTTTCAGCCGCGTTTTTGGCCGCGTTTCAGGACTTCGAGCGAGCTGACGTATTTATCCGCCATTGTGATTACCCAGGATTCCCTGTGGGTCGGAGGAACGATGGTAAGCGGCCACATGTGCCTGCGGATGGCGTTGAGTTCCCGCTCTGTGAGGTTGAAATCCCTGTCGGCGTTGCGCGCCGCGATGCCGGGATGATAGAAACCGTGGAGACGCGGATGTTTGTTTTCCGGGGCGTCATGCTCATGCCAGTCGTAGAGGAAGTAGTCATGCAGCAGGGCCGCGCGCACAAGCTTGCAGCGGTCGCAGCCAAGATGCAGGCGCTGGTCGATCTTCAGGGCGCAGCAGGCGACGTGCAGAACATGATGATAGACGCTTACGTCGCTGTGCTGTATAAAATCTTTTGTCCTGCGAAAATTCGGATGGTCCAGAACTTCCGCGGCATAAGGGCGCAGGAGCGCTTCCATCTTTTCATCTTCTTTGTCTGTATTCATTGAGCTTCTCCGCCTTCCGTTCTCAGTTCGTTAAGCACATCGTCGTAATCCCTGTGTTTCATGCCGGGGAATGCTTTGATCAGCCTGCCGTAACCGAAATGAGAGTGCTCCAGAATCTCTCTGCGAAGTTCTCCGGCACGGGCGGCGAGGGCCTTCCCGCCTTTCACTCCTGCAGAGAGAACCGCCTCTTTTTTGCCGGCGGCTGTTTTTTTCAGGGCATCCCTGGTTTCCAGCGCACTGTCGATCATTTCTGTCCGTTTATTCTGGGCGGCGGATTTGATCTCTGACTTCATCAGTGCAGCCTGCACCTGTCCTTCCTCGATTTTCTGCACGGTTACGATGCTGCTTTTGCCGATTGTTTCGCTTATCGCGTCGCTCGGAACGCGCATGACGGCCCGGATTTTATCCAGTTCCTCCAGACGCTTGTTCAGGCCGTGCACAGTGGCTGTCGTCACGATGAAATCAATGAGATAGATCAGATAAAGGACGCCCATGACCGGCCATCCCCAGCGGGGCTGAATCATTTCCGAGGATCCGCGCTGTATGATGGGGTGCAGGATCCGGACGACGAAAACGACTGCTATCCCCCAGAGAATACTGAATTTCAGGCAGATGAAGCCGTGAAAGTTGAAAGGGAAGCTGCTGTAATCCCACCATCTGGCATGGAAAAAGGTATAGAGCAGCCAGCCCGCAACCAGCTCCACCAGGGTAGTCAGAAGCATGCCCGTAAGAAAGAGCAGCAGAAGCTCCAGCGCTTCCTGGCTGAACTGCCCCCGTCCTTCTGCCAGTTTCAGGCTGGCGGCACGGATTCCGTCCTGGGAGACAGCGCTCAGAAGGCCGTGTGCCTCCATCGTATTGACCATGGCGAAAATGCCCAGCGCTCCGAAGGCGTAAACCGGGCAGACCGGACCGTTCAGGAAGCCTCTGTTGATGATTTTCCCCAGGGCGACGGCGTGAAAGACCACTTCAAGAACCCAGCCGAGGAAGGAATAGATCAGAAAATACAGGCAGATCTGATAATAACTCATACCACAAATCATATGAAATCTCCATTAAGCTTTTGTCCCCTCATTGCGGGAAGCCACGCCGGCAGATGAGGATGGGAAAAGTGAATATACATCGTTCTCCGGCGGGCAGCCGCGCCGTCAGGTAATTCCTGCGGAAAAATAAAATTCCCGGTGCGGCGCTGGGAACAGCCGGCCGGGAATCCAGAACGTACAAGAAGGTTATGTCTCCGCCATGCGGTAGTCGGTGACGACATACCCGGCGCTGCGGACTGCTTCCCTGACAGCGGCTTCATCCGGGGACATTTTGCACAGGACTTTCGCGCTGCCGCTGCTGATGGAGACAGCTGCCCAGGTTCCGTCCAGCCGGTTGAGGGCGTTCTCTACTTTCCGCGCGCAGTTTTCGCAGGTCATGCCGCCGATTCTGAGGGAAACCGCGTAGGGATAATGGGCTTTGTTCCGGTCGCTGACCGTGACTTTTTTTTCGGAACTTTCATGTTCCCCGCAGCATCCGCCGCCTTTCCGGGAGCGGATCATGGTACGCCGGAGCGCCCAGGCTGCCAGCAGAAACAGCGCGGCAATCAGGACCGCGTTCAGGGCAGTATTCATGGTTTTTTCTCCTCCGTCCGGCTGCTGCAGTTCAGCCCGCAGCCTCCGCAGCTGCCCCCGCAGCTCAGGCAGCCTTTTCCTTTTCTGCGGTCACTGCGGATTCTGCGCAGGGCAAGCAGCATCGCTGTGATGATCAGAAACAGCAGCAGAATATCCAGTCCGTTCATGTACTTCACCCCATGCCGGCCAGCAGGCCGATCAGCCGGACTGCGAAAGCTGCAAGCCAGGCGATGCCGCACTGCCAGAGGATCACGCCGGCGGCCCAGCCGCGGCCCAGCTCCCTCTTGATGGAAGCGATGGCTGCCACGCAGGGGCTGTACAGAAGGCTGAATACCAGCATCGAGGCGGCAGAAAGAGCGCTGATCGCGGCCGCCACGCCGCCTTCAGCATCGAACAGAACGCCCAGAACCGATACTACACTCTCCTTGGCCATAAATCCGCTGATCAGGGAGGTGACGATACGCCAGTCCCCCAGGCCGAGCGGCTTGAAGAGCGGAACCAGCAGACCTGAAATCGCGGCCAGGATGCTGCTGTGGGAGTCCTGCACGAGATTTAAGTGAAAATCAAAGCTCTGGAGGAACCATACCAGGATGGTGGCAACCAGGATGACGGAAAAGGCCTTCTGCAGAAAGTCCCTCGCTTTTTCCCAGAGCAGCTGCAGGACGTTGCGCGGACTGGGCATGCGGTAATTGGGCAGTTCCATCACGAAGGGAACCGCCTCTCCGCTGAAGAGGGTGCGTTTAAAGAGCAGGGCCGCAAGGATGCCCGTCACAATTCCAAGGACGTACAGAAGGACCATGAGCAGCCAGCTGATTTCCGGGAAAAAGGCATTTGCAAAAAAGCCGTAGATCGGAAGTTTGGCCGTACAGCTCATGAAGGGTGTCAGCAGAATGGTCATTTTCCTGTCCCGTTCACTTGGAAGCGTGCGCGTGGACATGACGGCGGGTACCGTACAGCCGAAGCCGATGAGCATCGGAACGATGCTGCGGCCGGAAAGGCCGATCCTGCGCAGGAGCTTGTCCATGACGAAAGCGACGCGCGCGATATAGCCGCTGTCCTCCAGCAGGGACAGGAAGAAGAACATGGTCACGATGATGGGCAGGAAGCTCAGCACGCTGCCCACACCCTCGAAAATGCCCTTGATGATGAGGCCGTGAATCGCTTCATTGACATGACCGGCTGTCAGGGCGGCGTCCACTGCGTCCGTGAGCCAGCCGATTCCCGTGGCCATCAGATCCTGAAGCCAGGCGCCGATCACCATGAAGGTCAGATAAAATACCACACCCATGATCGTGATAAAGAGCGGGATCGCGGTATATTTTCCGGTGAGTATGCGGTCAATCTTTTCACTTCTGAGATGCTCTTTGCTCTCCCGGGGCTTTATGACGCATTCGTCACAGACTTTGCCGATGAAGGAAAAACGCATATCCGCGATCGCGGCGCTGCGGTCCAGGCCGCGTTCTTTTTCCAGCTGCACTACGATGTGCTCCAGCAGCTCCGTCTCGTTTCTGTCAAGCTCCAGCTGATTCAGAATCAGGGAATCGCCTTCTATAAGCTTGCTGGCGGCAAAACGGACCGGAATTCCGACTCTCTCCGCGTGGTCTTCGATCAGATGGCTTACGGCGTGCAGGCAGCGGTGAACCGCTCCGCCGTGATCGCTCGAATCACAGAAGTCCTGCCGCCTCGGCTTCTCCTGGTATTTTGCGACATGGACGGCATGCCGGACCAGTTCATCCACGCCTTCATTTTTCGCGGCGGAGATGGCGACCACAGGGACGCCCAGCATGGCTTCCATCCGGTTGATATCGATGGAGCCGCCGTTTCCCGTGACTTCGTCCATCATATTCAGGGCGACGACGACGGGAATATTCATCTCAAGCAGCTGCATGGTCAGATAAAGGTTCCGCTCTATATTGGTCGCGTCCACGATGTTGATGATGGCCCTGGGCTTCTCATTCAGGACGAAATTCCGGGAAACCAGTTCTTCGCTGGAGTAGGGGGACATGGAGTAGATACCGGGCAGGTCGGTTATGAGGGTATCTGAGCGGCCCCGGATCTCACCGTCCTTGCGGTCGACCGTGACGCCCGGAAAGTTGCCTACGTGCTGCCTGGCTCCGGTCAGCTGGTTGAAGAGAGTGGTCTTCCCGCTGTTCTGGTTGCCCACGAGGGCAAATGTCAGAAGGCTCCCCTCCGGAAGCGCCGTACCGGCCCCTCTGCTGCCGTTTTTATCCATTTCACCCAGACCGGGGTGGTGGGCTTCTTTTGTTCTCTGTCTTTTGGCGGGCGGCTTTGAGGGAGCATCGATGCGTTCAACATCAATCTTTTCCGCGTCCGCAAGGCGGAGTGTGAGTTCATAGCCATGGAGCCTCAGTTCCATCGGGTCGCCCATGGGAGCCAGCTTGATCAGCGTGACTTCCACTCCCGGGATTACGCCCATATCCAGAAAATGCTGGCGGAGCGCTCCTTCGCCGCCTACTTTTTTGATTACGGCACTCTGGCCGGGTTTCAGATCACTGATTGTCATCTTTTCAGGTCTTTCTATCATTCATCCGCTCTGGAAAAAGCGCGGAAACACAGCATAATCGTTAGGAGTATACCGCAGGCGCCCCGCGAAATCAATGCCGGAAGGGAGATAATGCACTGTATTGCCGGCGGCCTGATGGGGGAGGGGCGCGAACAGCAGTACCGCATTTCCGCCGCCTGCATCCGCTGCCCGGAACTTCCCTGTGCGGTTTTAATAAAAAGACTTTTGTGATATAAAAGGATCCGGACAGACAGGCCGGCAGAGGAAAAGGATATGATTCGGGAAAAGACATTTTATAAAGCGTTTTTCATTACCATGCTCACGCTGGTGCTGCAGCAGGTGATTACACTCAGTGTAAATCTCGCAGATAATATTATGCTCGGCGCCTACAGTGAGACATCCCTTTCCGGGGTTGCCGCGGTAAACCAGATCCAGTTTGTCTACCAGCAGATGATGACCGCAGTCGGCGAGGGAATCGTGATCCTGGGAACCCAGTATTATGGAAAAGGGGAGACCGGTCCGATCCGGAAACTGGCCTCCATTGCCATGCAT
Organism: Lachnospiraceae bacterium UBA3845; assembly: GCA_002392705.1. Taxonomy (GTDB): domain Bacteria; phylum Bacillota; class Clostridia; order Lachnospirales; family Lachnospiraceae; genus Porcincola. The sequence continues at coordinate 51,622 of DGHP01000145.1, forward strand.
ACGGGACTTCTGATCATGACTGTACTGTTTCTCCTGGCAAGCCTCTGTCCGCATCTGCTCCTGTCCGCCTTTACGACCGACGAAGCCATTATCGCGGAGGGGATGGCCTATCTGAGAATTGTACGCTTTACTTATCTGTTCTTTGCCATGACACAGATTCTGCTGGCGACACTCAGGAGCGTGGGAACGGTCCGCATCGCCCTGGGCCTTTCGGTATGGTCCTTCCTGGTCAACTGCTCGATCAATTACACTCTGATATACGGCCATTTCGGCGCGCCGCGGCTGGGCGTGAAGGGGGCGGCGATCGGGACCCTGACGGCCCGGATCACGGAATTTCTGATCCTTGTCCTTTTTATCCTGAAAAAGGAACAGGTTCTGAAGCTTTCATGGCGGACTTACCTGAAAACGGACCGCCTCCTGAGAATGGATTATCTGAAGGTCATGGCGCCGGTTTTTCTGATCAGCTCTCTGTGGGGACTGAATACTGCGATGCAGAACGCGATCCTCGGCCATATGACGGCCCGGGCGATCGCCGCCAACAGCGTGGCCTCAACGCTCTTTCTGCTGGTTAAATCCATGGCCGTGGGGACTGCGTCAGCTGCCGGGATCTTTATCGGAAAAACGATCGGGGAGGGAAATGAGGGAAGGCTCACCCTGCTCTCCCATACGCTGCAGATCCTCTTTGTATGCGTGGGGCTGTGCTCCGGCCTGATCCTGTATCTGATCCGGATACCGGTGCTGTCCCTCTATTCGCTGGACCCGGCGACCAGGAAAATGGCGGATGATTTTCTCCGGATTCTCTGCGTGGTCATCGTGACCATGTCCTATCAGATGCCGACCAACAACGGGATCATCCGCGGGGGAGGGGACAGCGCCTTTGTCATGAAGATGGATCTGATCAGCATATGGGGCATCGTGATTCCCCTGTCCTTCGTGATGGCGTTTGCTGTAAAAGCTTCTCCCCTTGTCGTGCTGTGCTGCCTGAACGCGGATCAGGTCTTTAAATGTGTTCCCGCCTTTATCAAGTCGAATTTCGGACACTGGGCCAAAAAACTGACCCGGGAGGACCTGCCGGAAGATGAAAACTGATGCCGCAGGACCCGTCCGCAGAAAAAAGATCCCTGCGCGGAGCCGGTTTTCAGCGGCTTTACGCGCAGGGATTTTTATGCGTGTCATTCTTTCCGGGAAAACACGATTATTTCAGCGTGTTCCATACTGTGTTTTGTCAGTTCGCGGACTCTTTTGACCGATCATACGGCATTCACAGCTGCGGAGACAGAAGATTTCAGGCTTCCGCAATGATGAATCCGTGACCATGCATGAATATTCTATCGCACCTGTCCGAAAAATAAAAGACATGACCATGTTTTAAAAGCGGCCGGAGATCGTATATAATATGAGGAAAAGGCCGAAAGGTTATTAAATCGCTGGATAATGAAGGGAATGATAAAGTGGCTAATATTATCGCTGTGATCTGGGACTGTGATAAGACGCTTATCGACGGATATATGCAGGACCCGATGTTTGAAGAATACGGGGTGGATCCGAAGGCATTCTGGCAGGAGACGGACGCACTTCCGGAGAAGTATCTGAGAGAACAGAATGTGAGGGTGAATCCGGATACGATCTACCTGAACCAGTTCATCCGCTACGCCAGGGACGGGAGATTTCCGGGACTGAACAATGAAAAGCTCAGGGAGTTCGGGAAAAAACAGAAGTTTTACCCTGGAATTCCGGAGATTTTCAGGTCCACGGAGAAGCTGATCAATGACGATCCGGCTTACGCGGAATATGGCATCCGGCTGGAGCATTATATTATCAGCACGGGATTTTCGGAAGTGATCCGCGGGTCTATCCTGATGGATTACATGAAGTATATCTGGGGCTGCGAGCTGATCGAAGATGAGGACGAAGAGGGCAGAAGACTGATCAGCGAGATCGGCTACACGATTGACAATACCACGAAGACGCGGGCTCTCTTCGAGATCAACAAGGGAATTCCATTTGACAGCAGGATCAGCGTGAACTCAACCATCCCGGAGGAGAACCGCCGCGTCCATATGAATAATATGATCTACATCGCGGACGGTCCCAGCGATATACCTGCCTTTTCTGTTGTCCGCAAGGGCGGAGGCGCAACCTTCGCGATCTACCCGAGAGGAGATGCCAGGGCCATGGCCCAGGTGGAAGAGATGCGCGACGGGGGCAGGGTGGATATGTACGCGGAAGCAGATTATTCGGAAGGTTCCACCGCATATATGTGGATCATGGGAAAGATTAAGAAAATCGCGGACCGGATCAGAAACGAGGAACAGCACAGGATCCGCAGTTCCGTATCCGGTACCCCCCAGCACCTGAACGTCTGACGGCAGGCGGAAGAAGGAACCGTACTGACCGGACATGGAAAACAGCTATGCAGTCTGCCCTGCGGTGCCGCACAGGCAGCCATACTGACCGGACAGGGAGAACAGAGCTATTAAAAGGATGGAGTAAAAAGAAGATTATGAAGAAACGGAACATAATAAAGAAAGCTGCCGCCATTATGATCTGCGCAGGGATTGCCGCGGGCCTGGGATCCGCGGGCATTTACGCCTCTGACGGGGAGGAGAAGTCCGGCTTCTTCCCGGATCTTGCCCAGTCTTTGGGGGAAGCCGCGAATGCGGCCGGAGAGGCTGCGGCAGGCCTTATGGATGCGGCGGGAGAAACAGCGACGGGGCTTGCGAATGCGGCGGGAGAAACGGCGACAGGGCTCGCGAATGCGGCGGGAGAAACGGCAACGGGGCTCGCGGACAGCGCTTCCGGAATCATGGATGCGGCAGGAGAAACGACAACAGGCCTTATGGATGCGGCGGGAGAAACGGCGGCGGGGCTTGCCGATGCAGCCGGTGAGCTGGCATCTTCGGTTCCCGATCCAGTGACCAGGGAAGCCGGGGAACTTCTGCAGACGCTGGGGGACAACCTTGCCGGCCTGGGCGGAACTGCCGCAGAACTTGCTCAGAGCAGCTATGGGACCTTATCTTCAGCTGTGCGGGAAGCCGGCGAACAGCTTCAGGAGAACAGTGCCCGGATTATGGAGATCGCCCGGAATGCGGTCAGCGGAATGGGGGACCTGGATTCGGAAAACATGACTGTAATCAGGACCGTCATCCGGACTGCGATGGGGGAGGCGAATGAGCAGGGGCTGTTTGGCCGCACCCTCCATCCTGAAACGCTGGATATCCTGGCGGATCTGACCTCCGGAGCCATTCTGTACGGAGATCTTTACCAGAGCGGGGAGATTTCCTTCTGGGAATACGCCGCTAATATGACTGCGGTGATTGTCAGGGCAGGACTGCCGGTTGGTGCGGAATTCCTGGGGAATACGCTTCCTGTTCCCGGAGCGGGGTATTTGGCAAGGGAAGCGGCCGAGTATCTGATCGGCAGCCTTGAAGGACAGGAGCTTTCTGATCTTTTCGCTTCTGTGGTGCCGGAGGGCGCAGGCATTTCTGACACAGAAAGTCCGTAAATGAAGCAGCCGAAAATACAGGAAAGGAGAAGCAATGGAAAAAATCAGAGGAGTAAATCTTGGAAACTGGCTTGTTCTGGAGAAATGGATGAGTCCGGAACTCTACAGCGGTACGACTGCGGAGGATGAAACCTATCTCTGCCTGCAGCTGAGCGAGGGAGAGAAAAGAAGCCGGCTCAAGGTTCACAGGGACCATTATATAACATCCCGTGATTTCGCCTATATTGCCGAGAAGGGCTTCAACGCGGTGCGTCTTCCGCTTCCTTTCTTTGTATTTGAGGACTACGGACCATATGTGCACTGCGCAGAATACGTGGACAAGGCCATGAAATGGGCCGGCGACTATCATCTGAAGGTGCTTCTGGACCTTCATACTGTTCCGGGGAGCCAGAACGGTTCCGACAATGCCGGAATCTGCGGAATTGTCCAGTGGGCCCAGTATCCGGAGCGCGTGGAGATCGCCCTGGATGTGCTTGAGCGCCTGGCCCTGCGCTACGGACAGAATCCTGCCCTGCTCGGGATCGAAGTCCTGAATGAGCCTCAGCCGACGGACGGCCATCTGTCGAAGCTGATGGAATCGATCGGCATTAATATTATGGAGCGTTATCAGCCGGTCGACAAAGAAGCCGCAAAGAAGAACAAAGGCTATACAAAGGCCTGGCTGGAGCAGTTTTATCTCGATGCCTACGCGCGCATCCGCAAGTACCTGCCTGTCGATAAGGCGGTCGTATTTGACGACGCTTTCGATATCCATCATTTTGCAGACTGGGTCGCGGCACAGGACTTTGAGAATGTGATCCTGGACACCCACCAGTACATTATGCTCGCCGACTGGATGCATCTGTGTGAGCCGGATTATAAGGAATATGTCCGCTATGTCTCGGAGGTCTTCACGGAGGAGGTTTCCTACGGGCAGTCGAAGGTTCCCACGGTATGCGGGGAATGGTGCCTGTTCAATGCACAGCCCGGCCTTAAGGAGGAGAGTCCCGCCGTCCGGAAAGAGGTGTACAGCGCCCTCGCGAAGGCGCAGATGGAGGCATTTGACCACTGCAGCGGCTGGTTCTACTGGTGTTATAAAACCCATCTGGATGATCCGGACTGGGATTGCTGGGACATTGGAAAATGCATTTCCAACGGATGGATGCCGGACCGCTATAACTGAGCGGCCGGTCTGAGCGCAGTGCGGATGCCCGGAGGTTCGGATCTGCGGGTCAGATCTCAGAACGGGCGTCCGGGGAGGGCAGCGGAGGATGAGCACGGACATGGCTCTGGGAAGAGCGAATCTGAAAACACTCTATATCATGAAAATCCTGACGGAACGCACGGATGAGAACCACCGCCTGAGTGCCAGCGACATCCGGGACATTCTCATGAGGGAATATGACATCGATATAGACCGCCGCACGATCTATACGGAAATAGAAAAGCTGTCCGCCTTCGGGCTTGACATCGAGCTTGTGGGCGGGAAGGGGGCCGGATATTACCTGGCTTCGCGAAGCTTTGAACTGCCTGAGCTCAAGCTTCTGGTGGACGCCGTGCAGTTTTCCAGGTTTATCACGGAAAAGAAGTCAGGAGAACTGATCCGGAAGCTGGAAGGGCTCTGCAGCCGGGAGGAGGCAAAGCAGCTCAGCGGCCAGGTGGTCATCTACAACCGCCCCAAGACGACGAATGAGACGATCTACTACAATGTGGATATGCTGCATACCGCGATATTCAACAACCGGCAGATCGCATTTGTCTATGCGGACTGGACGCTGAAGAAAAAACTGGAAGCCAGGCACGACGGGGCACTTTACAGGGTCTCTCCCCTTCATCTGGTCTGGGATGATGAATATTATTATCTGATCGGCTTTGACGAAAACGCGAAAAAGGTAAAACATTTCCGCGTGGACAAGATGCGGAACATGGAAGTGCGGCCGGTCCGCCGGACGAAGAAGGCCATTGAGCAGAAAGTGGACCTTGCGGCATTTTCAAGGAAGACTTTCGGCATGTTCGGCGGAGAGGACGAGGAAGTCTATCTGCTGTGCAGGAACCGCCTGATCGGCGTGATCCTGGACCGCTTCGGGAACGACGTCTGGGTAAAGCCGGAGGATGAGGAGCATTTTTCCGCCCATATGACCGTGACGGTCAGCCCTCAGTTTTTCGGCTGGATTGCGGGTCTTGGCAGCTCGGTAAAGATTACGGGGCCGGAGCCGGTAAGGCAGAAGTATCTTGCTTTTCTGGAGGAAATCCTCAGGGGGTACGGACCGGAAGAGGAGTCTTGAGGGCCGTGAATAGTAACTGAATTATGAAGGAATTCTTAATTTGTCTGCCCGGCTCTTGACCGGCGGGAACAAAAATGATATACCTTCCTCAATCAATAAAAAGGGAGTAGCGAAACACCGAAAGGTGGGCTTGAAACCGTCAGCCGATGCGAAAGCATCCGTATCAAGTGAGAAAGCGAGACTTTTATTGTGGCAGAAGTCATGGTAAAGGTCTCTTTTTTTATACCTTGCCACGGACAGGAACGCAGCGGTAAAAAGGCTGCACAGCGCAGAAGGAGGTGCTGAAGATGTTAATGAATTTGATTGTTTTCTGGATTCTTTCGTCCATGTTTTTCGGAAGCCGTGAAACAAATTATATGGTGTCCAGACTCTTTGGAATCCTTGCATTTTTCTGGATCTTCAGATTGATTCTCGGTTTCGGTTTCGGGCTTCTCCCGCTGATTCTTCTGATCATGCTGGTCAGCAAGGTGATCATGCCGTTCTGCAGCGGGTTTGCAAGCAGATGGAGGGCACAGAGATAAGCAGCCCGGAATCATCCGGGAGGCGGCAGAAGCCGGACGAAGGATCTGGCGTAAAAGCCGGATCCGGAGTCCGACTTCCGCATTGCAAAGCGGTTATTCAGACCGGCGTATCAGTTTAAAAACAGCAATTTAAGAAAGGGGCATTGAATTATGGCAAACATTACACTTGAAGCAGTTGAAGCAGTTATGGAACAGGCAAAGGCGGAATTTCCCGCGGCGAAGCAGGCATTGCTCGATACGGACGGCGATCTTCAGGCCGCGGTCAGCCTGCTGACAAAGGAGGCGGATCCGGAAGCGTGCGGCTGCGCCGAAACGCAGAGCTGCTGCGAAGACACAGATTCAGAAGAAGCGGAAGCTGCCTGTGAAAACGAAGCTGCCAGGGCGGATTCTGAGAATTGCGGCTGCGCGGAAGAAGCATCTGACACGGAAGCAGAAAACTGCGGAGAAGGAGCGGAGACGGAAGAGAGGGATCCGAAGCTTGTGGTGGAAGAGATCATCGAGAAGGTCCGCGCAGCCATCAAGGCCGGAAATGTGGACCGCATCCTGATCCGCCGCAATGATGAGATTCTGGTAAATATTCCTGTAAACCTGGGGCTGTTAGGCTCCGCCATCGCTTTGTCGGCGGCTCCCGGCGCCTTGATTGCGGCAGCGGTCGCCGCCTACGGTTTCTCCTGCAGGATTGAGATCGTAAGAAAAGACGGCAGCAACGAAGAACTCTGATATAAAAAACGATCAGCTGAAACAGCTGAAAAATGCCCCGGAAACGGGGCATTTTTCATGCCCTCTTCTCCGGTCTGCGGAATGCGGTATCTGTCTGATGGGCGCCGGATCTCCGTCAAAGGTCTCTCCTCCGGCCTGCAGAATGCGGCGGACGGGGCTTCGGTTCTCCGGTCCGGCTCCGGAAGAAAGGCTTTCCTGCCCGGGATTCAGAAGAAAGCCTTATCTGTACATTTCCGAAAAAATCTTTTACAATGAAAAAGCAGGGTGTGCGCTATTGCCCTGACAAAAAGAACAGGGAAGTGTAAAAATGGGAAATTGCCTGACTCTGAAAAAATCCAACTGTAAGAACTGCTACAAATGTATACGGCACTGTCCCGTAAAATCAATCCGCTTTTCTGCCGGCCAGGCGCATATTATCCCGGATGAGTGCATCCTGTGCGGTCAGTGTTTTGTGGTTTGTCCCCAGAACGCGAAGCAGATTGTGGATGAGACGGAAAAGGTCCGCGTCCTTCTGCAGAGCGGACAGCCGGTCGTCGTGAGCCTTGCCCCCTCCTTTATCGCCGATTTTGACGGCGCGGGGATAGAGGCGATGCGGGATGCCCTGAAGAAGCTGGGCTTTTACGATGTCGAGGAGACCGCCCTCGGGGCGACGATGGTCAAGAGAGAGTATGACCGCATGCTCAGGGAAGGGAAGCGGGATATCGTGATCTCCTCCTGCTGCCACTCTGTCAATCTCCTGATCCGCAAGTATTTCCCGGATCTGCTGCCGTATCTGGCGGACGTTCTGTCCCCGATGCTGGCCCACTGCCAGGATATCAAGCGCCGGATTCCGAACGCAAAGACCGTGTTCATCGGCCCCTGCGTTGCGAAGAAGGATGAGGCGGAGGAATACCGGGGGATCGTGGACGCGGTCCTGACTTTTGAGGAACTGACGGAATGGTTTGAGCGGGAAAATGTGTATCCGGAACACAGAATTGTTCAGGATGACGAGAGCCGGGCCCGCTTTTTCCCGACTGCCGGCGGCATTCTGAAGACGATGGTGAAAGACGCGGAAGACTACGCTTATATGGCCGTCGACGGTACGCAGAACTGCATCGCCGCGCTTAAGGACATCCAGAGCGGGAAAGTCCATAAGTGCTTTATCGAGATGTCTTCCTGCGTGGGAAGCTGTGCCGGCGGCCCGGTCATGAGAAAGAGCCACCGCAGCCCGGTTGAGAGCTATGTGTCGATCTCCTCCTATGCCGGCACGAAGGATTTTGCGGTCGATCAGCCGGAAGAGAAAGATCTGAAACAGCAGTTCCCCGCCATCGGACACAATGCGCCGATGCCGGATGAGGAGCAGATCCGGAAGATCCTGAGGGAAATGGGGAAGACAGACCCGCGCAAGGAACTCAACTGCGGTTCCTGCGGCTACAATTCCTGCCGGGATAAGGCAGTTGCCATCTTCCAGGGCAAGGCGGAGATTTCCATGTGCCTGCCTTACCTCAAGGATAAAGCGGAGGATTTCTCCAGCACCATCGTCCGGAACAGCCCGAACGCCATCCTTGTGCTGAACGACCAGCTGGAGGTGCAGGAAATCAACAACGCTGCCGTTAAGCTTCTGAATCTCCGCCAGGCGGCGGATATTCTCGGGGAACAGATTGTCAATATTATGGACCCCCTGGTTTTCGTCAATGTCCTGGATACCGGGATGGGCGTCAAAAACCAGCGTGAGTATCTTACGGAATACGGCAAGTATGTCGAACAGACGGTTATTCCGATGGAGCAGAGAAAGATGCTGCTCTGCATCATGCGGGATGTGACCGAAGAGGAGGATGCGAACCGGCGCAAGGAAGAAATCAGCCGCCAGACGGCGGAAGTAGCAGACGGCGTCATCGATAAGCAGATGAGGATCGTTCAGGAGATCGCCTCCCTGCTGGGAGAGACTGCCGCCGAGACCAAGATCGCCCTCTTAAAACTGAAGGAGTCTATCCGCGATGAATGACCTTTGCACAGATATCGGATATAAAAGCATCAATCATGTCGGGGAGCAGCTCTGCGGCGACCATGTGGATATCGTGGAGCAGGAGGACGGCTCTACCGTGATCGTCCTTGCGGACGGACTGGGAAGCGGCGTGAAGGCCAGCATTCTGTCCACCCTTACCTCAAAGATTATATCCACAATGATGGCGGCAGGACTGTCCCTGGAGGAGTGCGTCAGGACGATCGTGGCGACCCTTCCGGTCCGTTCCGAGCACGGAGTGGCTTATTCAACATTTACCATCATCCGCATCGAACGCAACCAGACGGCGGAACTGATCCAGTACGACAACCCGCCGGTTATCTACATACATAATGACAAGGTCACTTCATACCCGAAGATGGAGATACTCGTCGACGGGAAAAAGATCTTAAGGTCCGTCATCCGGCTGACGGAGAATGACATATTTGTTGCTATGAGCGACGGCTGTCCGCACGCCGGCATCAGCAGGTCCTACAACTACAGCTGGGAAGTCAGCGATATCGCGCAGTTTATGGCGGAGATGTCCATGGCCGGCTATACCGCGAAGGTTCTGTCCACCATGCTGGTGGAGCAGTGCGACAAGCTCTACGGCGGAGCGCCGGGGGATGACGCGACCGCCTGCGTGGTGAAAATGCGCCGCAGGATGCCGATGAATGTTCTCTTCGGGCCGCCGGTGAATCCCGACGACTGCACAAGAATGATGGCCCTGTTTTTCTCCAGACAGGGCAAGCATATCATCTGCGGGGGAACTACGGCTTCCATCGCGGCGGATTATCTGCATAAGCCGCTGCAGATGGACTACAGTCCCGCGCAGGACAGCGATGTCCCGCCCATGTCAAAGCTGGAAGGGGCGGATCTGGTGACTGAGGGGGTTGTTACCATGGGAAAGGTTCTTTCCTACGCGCAGGATTACCTGAAGGAAAATGAGAGTTACGAGGCATGGAGTTTCGGGCATGACGGAGCTTCACGCATTTGCCAGCTGCTGTTTGAGGAAGCCACGGATATCCGTTTCTTCGTCGGCAGGGCAGTCAATCCGGCGCACCAGAATCCGAACCTGCCGATCAGCATCCATGTCAAGATGCAGATCGTGGAAGAGCTGTCGGAGTGCCTGAAAAAGATGGGAAAACGGATTCAGATCAGCTATTTTTAAGGAGGCTGCGGGATGGAGAGAAAAAAAATCAGGTGGGGCCTGCTTGGCGCGGGTGTGATCATTGACCGCTGGATCAAAGGCGCGATGCAGGAAGAGGATATGGAAATCGCTGCGGTTGCGTCCAGAACCGCGCAGTCCGCACAGCAGATGGCTGACAGGTACGGTATTCCCGGGGTGATGTCCTACGGGGAGATGCTGGCCAGAGATGACATCGACGTGGTATACGTCCCTGTCCCCCATACAGCGCACAAGGATCTGACGATCCGGGCGCTTGAGGCCGGAAAGAATGTGCTTGTGGAGAAACCCGCAGCTGTCACGGCTGCTGATTTTGATGAGATGGCGGCCTGCGCCGAAAAGAACGGGAAGTTCCTGATGGAGGCAGTCTGGACGAGGTTTTTCCCGCTTGCCGGAATGCTGGAGGAGCTTCTGAAGGAAGGCGCGATCGGCGATCTGCGCCTGATGCAGTCTTCTTTCGCTTTCAGGAGCACGCCGGAGGCGGCGCCGAGGCTGTTCGACCCGGCGAGAGCAGGCGGGGCGCTTCTGGACGTGGGTGTCTACGACCTGCATTTTGCCGATATGGTCTTCAAAAGACAGCCGGAAGAGATCAGCGGGATGGCGTCCATGGATACGGACAGCCTGCATCTGAAGGTTGACGAGCAGAACTGCTTTACCGCAAGGTATGACAACGGCGCGCTGGCGGTCATGACCAGCGCGGTGCGCACGACGATGCCGGATACCGCATGGCTTTTCGGGACAGAGGGGTCCATCGAGATTCCGGTCTTCTGGAAACCTTCGAGGATGCACCTTAAGACAGATACGAGGGATGAGTGGATCGAAGCTCCCGTCTCCCAGAAGGTTGCGGGGATCGAGGACGAGGGATACCAGTATGAGATCCGCCATGTAAACGAATGCATCCGCGCGGGACTGACCCAGTCCCCGGTCATGACCTGGGAGAAGACGAAAAATGTACTGACTCTGTGCGACCGGCTCCGCAGCCAGTGGGGCCTGAAATATCCTTTTGAATAAGGAGATACGCAGGAATTGCCTGCGAAAAGCTTGTGAAAAGGAGCGCTTTGTGGCAATATAGAGCAGAAGGCGGCAGCCTGGCGGAAAAGCCGGGCTGCTTTGCGTGAAAATTAAGGGAAAAGCATCCGGGAGAAGGCGGATAAGAGAAGAATCCCGGTAAAGGAGCCGCGCGTGGTTTTCAGTTCTCTGGTTTTTATCATGATTTTTCTGCCGGCTGTTTTTGTGGGCAGCCGGATCACCGGTCTGGCCGGGAAGAGATGGGTGAATATCTTTCTCCTTCTAGCCAGCCTTCTTTTTTATGCCTGGGGCGAACCGGTCTATGTCCTTCTTATGCTCCTGTCCATCAGCGTCAATTATGTTCTGGGACTTTTGCTGGACGGCGCCGGTCCGGGAAAGGAAGGCAGGCGCCGGCTGATCCTGCTGGCAGACATTGTTTTCAACCTCGGGCTTCTGGGTTATTACAAGTATTTTAATTTCGTGATCGATACGGTGAACCGCCTCTTTCATCCGGGGATCCGCACCCGGCAGATCGCGCTTCCGATCGGGATCTCCTTTTTTACCTTCCAGATCCTCTCCTATATGATCGATCTGTACCGGAAAAGATATCCGGCCCAGAAAAATCCGGTGAACCTTGCCCTCTATATCTCCTTTTTTCCTCAGCTGATCGCCGGTCCGATTGTCCGCTACGCGGATATCGAGAGACAGCTTTCACAGCGTACGGTGAGCCTGGAAAAAACAGCGGAGGGGATCCGCAGGTTTATCTACGGTCTCGGGAAAAAGGTGATCCTGGCCAATACTTTAGCCCATACGGCGGACCGGATCTTCAGCCAGCCATACCGCTCCATATCGACGCCCGCGGCCTGGATCGCCGCGCTTTTCTACACCCTGCAGATCTACTATGATTTTTCCGGCTACTCGGACATGGCGATCGGTCTGGGGAAAATGCTTGGTTTTGATTTTCTGGAGAATTTCCGCTATCCCTATCTTTCCATTTCAATCCGGGAGTTCTGGAGGAGATGGCATATCTCCCTGGGCACCTGGTTCAGGGAGTACCTGTATATCCCTCTGGGCGGAAACCGGAAAGGGAAGGTCCGCACCTATCTGAATCTGGTGATTGTTTTTTTCATGACCGGACTCTGGCACGGGGCAAGCTTCAATTTTGTGCTCTGGGGCCTCTACCACGGCTTTTTCTCTATTCTGGAAAGGCTGGGGCTTGAGAAGCTTCTGAAAAAATGCAGGCCTCTGGCATGGATCTACACCTTTTTCACAGTCATCCTGGGCTGGGTCTGGTTCCGGGTGGAGGGACTCAGCGAGGCCTGGCGCTTCACACGGATCCTCTTTCACCTGCCTGCGGGGAAAGCATCCTCGCAGCCCCTTTCCGTATGGGTACTGGTATCCCGCAGGGCTGCCTTCACGGCACTGATTGCCATTCTGGGCATGGGACTGCTGCAGACCCTGCTCCGCCGCATTTCGGAGAGGAAGCTTTTGCGGGAGAAGTCCGTATCTGACGGCAGAGCGGGCAGCCCGCAGAAAGGAGCCCTGCCGGAAGGAGTACCGGAGCGGATTGTTTTCAGGGCTTTTCCCTGGCTTCGCTGGGCGGAGCTGATCTGGTGTCTTCTGGTCTTTCTTCTCAGCATGGCCATGCTGGCCGGAAATACTTACAATCCCTTTATCTATTTCCGCTTCTGAGAGGGATTCGGCCGCTGGCTTAAAAAGCCCGGATGCCGTGAGACTATTTCCGCTTCTGAAGGGGAATGGCCGCTGGCTTAAAAAGCCCGGATGCCATTACGGAGCTTTCTGCTTCTGAGAGGGAGCACTGAAGGGAATATGGGCATCCGCAGGGAGGATTTCGGAAATGAAAAAAATATATGAAAGGCTCTGGTATCTTCTGCTGTTTGGCTTTCTCTTCGGCGCACCACTTCTCTATTTCCTGCTGGGGCCTTATCTGGACCGGGAGAATTATGAGAACAGGGCGCTCACGCAGGCACCGGAGCTGAAGCTCAGCAGCATCCGTGAGTTCCCGGAAGCTTTTGAAGCCTATTATAATGACGCGATGCCATTCAGAAACTATCTCGTAAGGGCGGACAGCGCGATCTCCTATTATCTGTTCCATGACTCTTCCAGCGACGATGTTATTGCGGGAAAGGACGGCTGGCTGTTCTTTACGGGAGAGGAGGGGAAATCCCTGGAACAGTACCTGGGACGGAAGCGCTATACGAAAAAGGAGCTTCGTCTGATCTCTGAGAATCTGATGACAACGCGGGATTACCTGGCGGCAAGGGGCTGCGAGTTTATACTCGCGATCGCGCCGAACAAAGAGCGGGTCTACCAGGAGTACATGCCGGATGCCTACGGTTCTTTTTCCTCCTGCAATACGGACCAGCTTCTGAACTATCTGAGTAAAAATACGGACCTGAGAGTCCTGTGGCTGGAGGAGGATCTGAAGGCCTACAGGCAGGAACATCCGGAGGAACTTCTGTATTACCGCCTGGATACTCACTGGAATCTGCTGGGCGGATATATCGGTGCCAGGGCGATTTTAAAGGAAGCCGGCGTGACGATCCCGGAGCCCTCTGCCCTTGAAAAGACGAAGACAGAGGGATCCCCCGCGGACCTTGCGAGGCTTTTGAACCTCAGGAATGAGCTTCTGTACACAGACATGGATTACAAGCTTAAGGACATCCCCTCCCCGGCTCTTGAGATTGAACAGGAGGATGGGAATACATTTTACCGCTACCGCAGCAGCGGAAAGGACGGGCGGAAGCTCCTTGTCTGGCGGGATTCCTTCTGCGACGCCATGCGCTATGTAATCGCGGAAGAATTCAATGAAAGCTGCATGGTGAAAGGTTCCTTCTTCACAAAGGAAATCCTTGAGGAGGAGGCACCGGACCTGTTTGTGATGGAACTGGTGGAGCGCACGGAGGATTATCTGAAGGAGTTCGTCCTGCAGGATGATGCGTCTCAGGCCGGCTGAGACCCCATGCACGGCAGAACTCTCAGGCATGCTGTCTGCCGGGAGAGGACCTGTATGGCGGTCCGGAGGCCTTCCGGAAAGACCGTGCATGGCAGAACCCCGGGACGGGCCCGGGCGATGCGGCTTTCCTTTTTTGCAGTGCTGTGATAAGATATAGGCCACTTAGGGAGAAAACAGCAGCGCGGATCACTGCGCGCTGTGAAATTCCGGCAGCTTTGGCTGCAGTGTGCGGGGCTCAGGTTCGCCAAGGTCAGATCAAAAGGAATATGGCATGCGGGCATGCCGGAGACGGCGCGGCAGGAACGCTGAGGCGTCAATAATAAGGGGACAGGAATATGGTATATTTTCTGACGGATGCGTCTGTGGACTATGTGGAAGAGGCCATGGACCATGTAAACGATTTCTACAATATGGACGACAGGGAGTACTTCCGCGAGTCTTCCGTCGCCTCCAGCATGGACTTTGAGCGGGAGAACCGGCTCAGACTCAAGGATCTCAACCGCTTCTGGGCACTGGAGGCTTACCGCGGCGTGGATGAGGCAGGGGGCAGGCTTGCCTCCGTGAAAAAAGCCTACCGCAGGGGCGTGAAGAAGGTCACCAGCTGGTTTGTCGGCGACCTGGTGCATCAGCAGGTGGATTTCAACTCAGGTGTGATATCCTACCTGAATTTCCTGCATGACCATTCGATTGAGCCGCACCAGAGCTTTCCGGGCGCCTGGTATCTGAAGTTTGAAGAGAAGTTCCGCCCGCAGACAAAGAAGAATACGGCGCAGCTTGAGAAGTACGTCGATTTCTTTAAGGAGCGCAAGAGCAGCAGGAACGTGGTGGATCTGGGATGCGGGAGAGGAGAATTCCTGGGGCTTCTGAGCAGGGCAGGCATCGGGGCGCAGGGAGTGGACCTGAGCACGGCGATGGTCAAGTGCTGCAGCCAGAAGGGCTATGATGTACAGAGGAAGGACTGCATCGTATTCCTGAAGGAGTTCCATGACAACAGCCTCGGCGGCGTATTTGCCTCCCACCTGATCGAGACGATGAGCCAGGATGACCTGTACAGGCTTCTTTTCTATTCCTACCGCAGGCTGGAGCGGGGCGGACGCCTCATTATCGAGACAGCGAATCCGCAGTCGCTGGCGATCTTCTCGGAAGGATTTTATAAAAATCCCTTCAATGTAAGGCCGGTTGACCCCCAGGCACTTCAGTTTCTGCTGGAGCAGGTCGGTTTCACGATTGATGAGACAGGCTTTATCAATGCTTTTGAGAAGGAGCAGCAGATCCAGATCACAAAGGATATGGACCGGGGGACGAAGCAGCTGGCCGAGCAGCTGAACCGGAAGCTGTACGGGCCGCGGGATTATTATATCGTGTGCACAAAATAAGGGCTGACCGGGTTTGCAGGTTTAAGCGGCGGAGGAGTTGTTATGAAAAAAGTATCGATCATTATCCTTACCTGGAACGGCCTGAGCTATACCAGACAGTGCCTGACCTCCCTGAAGGATACGCTGTCGCCGGAAGTGACGGTCTATGTAGTGGATAACGGGAGCACGGACGGCACGCTGGAATATCTGGATACCATCGACTGGATCCGGGTGATCCGGAACGGGGAAAATCTTGGCTTTGTACGCGGCAATAATGCGGCGATCGAACAGATTAAGGACGATGATATCGTCCTGATGAACAATGACATCATCATCAACCAGAAGGACTGGCTCATCCGGCTGCAGGAATGCGCCTATGAGGATGAGAAGAACGGCGTGATCGGGTGCCGGCTGATCAATGAAAAGGGAGAGTTCCTGCACGGCGGAACGGTGATTTATCCCGACGATTACTGGGGACAGCAGATCGGAGGCGGCCAGAAGGATATCGGCCAGTATCCGGACAACCGGGAAGTGCAGGGTGTTGTCTTTGCCGCGGTGTATATCAAACGGGCGGTAGTTGACCGGATCGGCGGCCTGAACACGGCCTTTTTCTCCTATTTCGAGGATACGGACTACTGCTTCCGCGCCCGCGAAGCAGGTTTTAAGGTGATCAACTGCGGCCAGGTGACGCTGGTGCATTACCAGAATGTTTCGACCAGCATCAATAAGGTCGATTTTTCGGACATGTTCCTGATCTCCCAGAAGAAGTTCAGAGAGCTGTGGGGGAAGGAACTGGAAAGCCGCTACAACCGGACCATGGCCTGGCACTCGATCATGAATTTCCCCTCGGGCTATGCGGTGTCCGCCAAGAACATGATGTCCGCCCTGGACGAGCTGGGCGTGGATATCCGCTATAAATACATCTACGGCGAGGGGACGCCTTTTCCGGTGGAGGAGACGGACGACTGCGACAGCCGGCTGATGATCCTGATCCGCAGAAGGCCCTTTGAGACGAACTGCCCGCAGGTGGCTTACGGCCAGGGCGATGTTCTCTATAAGAATGACGGACGATACAAGATCGGTTTTACCATGCTGGAGACGACCGGGATTCCCGCCGAGTGGGTGCGGCAGTGCAACCTCATGGATGAGGTGTGGGTGCCCTCCAGCTTCAATGAGAAGACATTCCGGGACAGCGGCGTGAAGGTGCCGATCCATGTGATACCGCTCGGGGTGGATCCCAACTATTACAGTCCGCAGATCCATTCCTACAAGCATCATACGAAGTATACCTTCCTCTCCGTATTTGAGTGGGGAGAGCGCAAGGCGGCGGATATCCTGATCCGGGCTTTCAGCAACGCCTTCCGCAAAAACCGTGACGTCTGCCTGATCTGCAAGGTTTTCAACAATGACGGCAGCGTGAATATCGATGAGGAGATCCGGAAACTCCAGCTCCCGGCTGACGGCCCGGACATCCTTTTCCTCTACAATACCAAATTCGCGGCATATGACATGCCGACCCTGTACCGGTCCGCGGACTGCTTCGTCCTGCCGACCAGAGGTGAGGGCTGGGGCATGCCGATCCTGGAAGCCATGGCCTGCGGTCTGCCGGTCATCGCGACGAACTGGAGCTCGCAGACCGATTTCTTCAACGAGAAAAACGGATACCCGGTCGACGTGGAAAAGCTTATCAACGCGGAGGCCAAATGCCCCTACTATGAAGGCTTTCAGTGGGCGCAGCCCAGTGAGGCGCATCTGATGGAGCGCATGCGCTACGTCTATGAACATAAGCAGGAGGCCCGGGAGCTGGGGCTGATCGCCTCCGCCGACGCGCGGACAAACTGGACCTGGGACAACAGCGCCCGGAAGATCCTTGAGCGGCTGAAGGAGATCGGATAAATACTGCCCTGCGGAGTTTTGATTGAGAGCCGGACTTCTATGTGTTATGATAAAACGATGCGAAGGTTAAAGTCGGTCAGGGTAAAGGCTGTTTCTGACCGTCACATCGCAGAATGATCAGGCGAAGATACTTTATTCGATACAGAGGAGATAAGATACTATGAAGACAGCATTGATAACCGGTATTACGGGCCAGGACGGCTCCTATCTCGCGGAGCTTCTGCTGAGCAAGGGATATGAGGTGCACGGCCTGATCCGCAGGTCCTCCGTCTCAACCACTGAGCGGATCAATCATCTGCTGGAGAAGAAGGCCATTACCCTTCACGAGGGAGATCTTACGGATTCCTCCAGCATCATCCGCATTGTCCGCGAGACGCAGCCGGATGAGATCTATAATCTGGCAGCGCAGAGCCATGTCCAGATCAGTTTTGATGCTCCGGAATATACCGGCGACGTGGACGCTCTCGGCGTTCTGAGAATTCTGGAGGCAGTTCATATCCTCGGGCTTGAGAAGAAGACCAGAATCTACCAGGCTTCCACTTCCGAACTGTACGGCAAGGTGGAGGAGTGCCCGCAGGATGAGAACACGCCCTTCCATCCCTACAGCCCCTACGCTGTGGCCAAGCAGTACGGCTACTGGATGATTAAGGAATACAGGGAAGCTTACGGCATGTTTGCCTGCAACGGGATTCTCTTCAACCATGAATCCGAGCGCCGCGGAGACAATTTTGTCACCAGGAAGATCACACTGGCGGCCGGAAGAATCGCCTGCGGCCTGCAGGACCACCTGGAGCTGGGCAACCTGGATTCCCTCAGAGACTGGGGCTACGCGAAGGATTATGTGGAATGCATGTGGCTGATCCTGCAGCAGGATGAGCCGGACGATTATGTCATCGCCACCGGCGTACAGCATACCGTCCGCGAGTTCACGACCCTCGCTTTCCTGAATGACGGGATCGAGCTGGAGTGGAAGGGCAGCGGCATGGATGAGAAGGGTTATGACAAAAAGACCGGGAAGATGCTGGTCTGCGTCAACAAAGCCTGGTTCCGGCCGACGGACGTTGTGAATCTCTGGGGCAATCCCGCGAAAGCGAAAGAAAAGCTCGGATGGAATCCGCTCAGCACAAGCTATGAGGAACTGGTCGCCATTATGGCGCAGCACGATCTGGAGCTTGCAAGGAAGGAAGCGAAGAACCGCTGAGAAGGCTTAGTCCGGATTTATACGGGAATCCGCGCGGCGGAGTTTTGGACAGGGAGGTTATTATATGAAGACAGCCCTTATATTCGGTGCCGGCGGTTTTGTGGGGGGCTACCTCACCCGGGAACTGAAAGCGCATGGCTGCAGGGTTGCCGGAAGTGATGTGGCAAAGACCGGGAGCGCGCGGGAGTGCGACGCCTTTGAGTGCTGCGATCTTCTGGATATGGAAGCGGTCCGGCGCATTGTGGACCGGTTCCGGCCGGATGCAATCGTCAATCTCGCGGCCATCAGCAGCGTCGGCCAGTCCTGGAAGATGCCGGGGAAGACCATGGAAGTCAACGTCTGCGGCGGGCTGAACATTCTGGAGGCTGCAAGGGAGTCCGTGCCCGGAGCCGCAATCCTTTTTGTCGGCTCCAGCGAAGAATACGCCGTGGCGGATGGGCCGATCCGCGAGGACGCGAAGCTGAACGCCGGCAATCCCTACGGGATCTCCAAGCTTGCCCTGGAGCAGTTTTCGGAGATTTACCGGAGCCGCTACGGGATGAAGGTGCATCATGTGCGCTCCTTCAACCATACGGGGATCGGGCAGTCGGAAGGCTTTGTGATTCCCAGCTGGTGCAGGCAGGCCGCCCGGATCTCCGAGAGCGGGAGGCCCGGCGTCATGAAGGTCGGCAATACGGAAGTCGTCCGGGACTTCGGCTGCGTGAAGGATGTCGTGCGCGCCTACCGGATGGTGCTGGAGAGCGGGGACTGCGAAACAGTCTATAATATAGGGAGCGGCCAGGGTGTGAAGCTCACGGACCTTCTGTCCTATATCATTTCCCTTTCCAGACAGCCGATCACGGCCGAGCGGGATCCGGCCCTTATGCGGCCCTCGGACAATCCCGTCATCATCTGCGACCACTCGCTGATCACGGAAAGACTGGGCTGGCAGCCGGAATATACGATTTTTGATACCGTGAAGGAAATGTTTGAGGAATATTCAAGACAGGAGCGGCAGTTAGCGGCAGGCTGCCTGCCGTGCGGAGAACCGTGAACAGTTACAGACAGGAGACGGAAGTATGAATATTGTTCTTCTCTCAGGCGGATCCGGAAAACGGCTCTGGCCGCTTTCCAATGATATTCGCTCGAAGCAGTTTATAAAGATTTTCAGAACGCAGGACGGGAGCTATGAGTCCATGGTCCAGCGCGTTTACCGCCAGATCCGGCGCATTGACAAAGATGCGAAGGTGACCGTGGCAACCTCCAGAACCCAGGTGTCGGATCTGCTGAACCAGCTGGGAGAGGAGATCGGCATCTCGGTTGAACCCTGCAGGAGGGATACCTTTCCGGCGATCGCCCTGGCCACCGCCTATCTGCAGGATGTGATGGGCGTGAGCAGTGAGGAGCCGGTCGTTGTATGCCCGGTCGACCCCTACGTGAAGGATGATTATTTTGACGCCCTCAAAAAGCTGGGGGATCTGGCGGCGGAGGGAAGGGCGAACCTGTGCCTGATGGGCATCGAACCGACCTATCCGAGCGAAAAATACGGCTATATCATTCCGGAGAATACAGATCCGGTGAGCGCTGTCTCGACTTTCCGGGAGAAGCCGGACACGGAGACAGCCAGGGAATATATCGCCCAGGGCGCCCTCTGGAACGGAGGCGTATTTGCCTACAAGCTGGGCTATGTCATGCGGAAAGCCCATGAGCTGATTGATTTTTCGGATTACCAGGATCTTTTCAACCGCTATGAGGATCTGAACAAGATCAGCTTTGACTATGCGGTGGTGGAAAAAGAAGAGAACATCGCGGTCATGCGATTTGCCGGAGAATGGAAGGATCTTGGAACCTGGAACACCCTGACCGAGTCCATGACGGAAAATACGGTGGGCAGCGTGATCCTGGCGGATGACTGCGAGAATGTTCATGTGATCAATGAACTGGATATTCCGGTCATCGGGATGGGCCTGAAGGACCTGGTCGTCGCAGCCAGCCCGGACGGCATTCTGGTATCAGACAAGGAACAGTCCGGCTACCTGAAAAAGTATGTGGAGCGCCTGGACGAGCAGGTCCGCTACGCGGAAAAATCCTGGGGCGAATACCGTGTCCTGGATATCGGCGACAGCTATGAGACCGTGAAGATCACGGTTCTTGCCGGACACCGCATGAGCTACCACAGCCATCAGCACAGGGACGAGATGTGGACGGTCATCTCCGGAAAAGGACGGACCATCGTTGACGGCATGGAACAGAATGTGGAAGCGGGCGATGTCATAACCATGCAGGCGGGCTGCCGTCATACGGTGATCGCCGAAACGGATCTGAACATCATAGAGGTGCAGATCGGCAGGGAGATATCGGTTCATGACAAACAGAAATACGAGCTGGAACGGTAACAGGCCGTTTCTGCTGCATCCCGCCTGCAAAGACTATCTCTGGGGTGGGAGGCGGCTGAAGGATGATTTCTCCAAGGAGACCGACCTGACGCCGCTGGCGGAGACCTGGGAGTGTTCTACCCATCCGGACGGACCGAGCGTGATCGCTTCGGGAAGTGAGGCGGGCAGGACACTCCTTAGCGTGCTTAAAGAGCATCCGGACTACATAGGAACAAGCCCGCTCAGGATGCCGGACGGGGGGCTGCCGGTCATGGTCAAGCTGATTGACGCGGCGAAGGATCTGTCCGTTCAGGTGCATCCGGACGATGCCTACGCCGCGGAGCATGAGAACGGCTCCCTGGGCAAGACGGAGATGTGGTACGTGGTCGACGCGAAACCGGACACAAAGCTGGTCTGCGGTTTTTCGAGGAATATGACGGAGCGCCTTGTCCGGCAGAGTCTTGAGAAGGGCAATATAGAGCGTTACCTGCAGAAGGTACCTGTGCGCAGGGATGACGTGTTCGTGATCCGGCCGGGAACCCTGCACGGCATCGGCGCTGGCGCGCTGGTGGCGGAAATTCAGGAAAGCTCCAACGTGACCTACCGGGTCTATGATTACGACCGGCTGGACAAGAACGGGAAAAAGCGGGAGCTGCACATAGAGAAAGCCCTTCAGGTCGCGGATCTGAAAAGCGCGCTTGTGCCCAGGCAGCCGATCCGCACCCTGCGGTACCGGCCGGGATGGGCTTCCGAGCTTTTGTACCGCTGCCGTTATTTTCAGGTGGAGCGGATCCTGATCAATACGGAGCGGGTGCGCTGCATGGCGGATTTCTGCGCGGATGACAAGTCCTTCCAGATCTGGCTGTGCGTGGACGGCTGCGGAGTTGTATTTGAGGACGATCGTGCGCCGGAGGGCAGGTGCGCCTGCGGCCAGCAGAAAGCGGAAGGCCAGGCGCTCAGAATTTTCCGCGGGGACTGCATGTTTGTTCCGGCTTCCTCCATCCAGCTGAAGCTGCATGGAAAGGCCCAGTTTTTGAGAGTAACTTGCTGAGGAGGCAGAGCGTTTGAAGACAGTAAGAGAGATATATGAATACCGGGAGATGATCTTCAGCCTGGTCAAGCGGGATTTAAGGGGCAGATACAAGGGCTCGGTGCTGGGTTTCCTGTGGACCTTTATCAATCCGCTCCTGCAGCTGATGGTCTATACGCTGGTGTTCTCCGTTATTATGCGCAACGGGATTAGGGATTATTACCTGTTCCTCTTTGTGGCCCTGATTCCCTGGCTCTTCTTCAGCACCTGCGTCTCCGGCGGCTGCGGCTGCATCCTGTCTTCGGCGGACATGGTAAAGAAGATATATTTTCCCAGGGAAGTCCTTCCGATCGCTTTCGTGACCGGGAATTTTGTAAATATGCTCCTCTGCTTTATCGTGGTCTTTGCAGTCCTGCTTGTGTCCGGAAAAGGCCTGAACCCCGTCGCCCTGCTCTTTCTTCCGGTCATTATGGCCGTGGAATATGTGCTGGCACTGGGGATGGCGCTCCTTTTTTCGGCCCTGACGGTCTTTCTGAGAGACCTCATGCATGTCATGGGAATCGTGACCATGGCCTGGCAGTTTATGACCCCGATCATGTATGATGAGAGCATGGTGCCGGACAAGCTGATGTTCGTCTTCCGGCTCAACCCGATGTCCTCGGTGATCACAGCCTACCGGCAGATCCTGTACTATAAGCAGATTCCGGATCTGAGCACCCTGGCGGAAGCGGTTGTTGTGGGAATCGTCCTGCTTCTGGTCGGACTTGCGGTTTTCAAGAACCGGCAGAGGCATTTTGCGGAAAATCTGTAAGATCCTGCCGCCATTCATGGGGGGAAATGCTGATTTACTCCGAATTTCAGCGCCTGAAGCATGGGAAAGCAGTATTTGCTCAGCTGCGGCCTCCCGTGTGGGCGCCGTGAACAGTAAAAGCACATCTGCACGTCATCGCAGAGAAGGAAAGAAC
This sequence comes from Lachnospiraceae bacterium UBA3845, assembly GCA_002392705.1. Classification (GTDB taxonomy): domain Bacteria; phylum Bacillota; class Clostridia; order Lachnospirales; family Lachnospiraceae; genus Porcincola. The sequence continues at coordinate 74,585 of DGHP01000145.1, forward strand.
GGGCCGCGCGGCGGCTTCTGCAGAGGGGAGAAGATATGGCACAGACGATAGATGTCGAAAAGATTATGGATGAGATTCGCGCCGATATCGAGCGCAGGGAGCTGGACGATACCCTGGTTCCCTTTGACGAGATCCCCTTCTCCAATGAGATCATGACTGTCCTGCCGGACAGCCATGAGTACTCCCGCAAGGAACTGAGAAGGAATCTGCTCTATGCGGCGGACCATTACAAGGTGCCTCTGGATCGTGTGATCGAAGCCGGGAATACCGGCGCCATGACGGTCAAGAAGGCTGTCCGCAAATTCACAAGGTTTTATATCAAGCCGGTGGTGGAGGATCAGAACAGCGTGAACGCGGCCCTGGTCAACGCCCTCCGCCAGGAGCGGAACTATATCCAGGCCCAGGAGCAGGCGGTCCGGGAACTGAAAGAACGGCTAGCGGCGCTGGAGGCGGAAATTGAAAAGCTGAAGAAGGCAGGCCGCCCGGAAACGGAAAGCGCGGTCAGCAGCCATGAAGGCGACCCCAGGGGAACTGAAGAAAAAAGCTCCTGGTATTTAAAGAAGGCGGATAAGAGTACAGGTACGAAGCCCAGGTATTTTAAGTAGGCAGACGCGGTCAGCACAGATGGCAGGAGGCCTGATGCACGGAGGCTGCAGATTGTAATCTGCAGACAGGTGCGCAGGCAGGAAGCAGCATGTGCCGGAAATTGAGGTAGAGAGAGTGAAAGTCATACAGATGCTGCCGACCTTTATGTTCGGCGACGCGATCGGGAACGAGGCGCTTGAGATTGACCGGATCCTGAAGGATGCGGGATATGAGACCACGATCTACGCGGAGAATATCAGCGATTCGATCCCGAAGAATATCGTGCATGATATCCGGCAGGGATTTGAGGAGCCGGACCGGGACGATGTGATTCTCTATCACATGTCCATCGCCTGGGCGTATTTCCCCTGCATCCAGCGGGCACAGTGCAGGAAGATTGCCCTGTACCACAACGTGACGCCCGCCTCCTTTTTCAAGGAATATCACAAGGACTTTTATGACGGCTGCATGAGCGGCCTCAATGAAGTAAAGCGCCTGAAAAATGAGTTTGACTACTGCCTGGCGGATTCGGAATTCAACCGGCAGGACCTGATCTCCTACGGCTACAGCTGCCCGATCGACGTTCTTCCGCTGATCATCCCCTTTGAGGATTACCGGAAGAAGCCGGATTCCAGGGTCATCCGCAAGTACAGCAGCCCTAATCCCTGCGCGAAAGGAAGCAATGTGGCCTTTGTGGGCCGGATCGTTCCCAACAAGAAGTTCGAGGACATCATAGCCGCCTTTACCCTGTATCAGAGAAATTATGATCAGGACGCGAAGCTGTTCCTGGTCGGGAATTACGGAAAGGACGACGTCTATTACCGCAGGCTGAGGGATTACGTGCAGGAGCTGGGCGTGAAAAATGTCTTCTTCACGGGACATATCTCTTTCGCGGAGATCCTCGCCTACTACCGCATCGCGGACGTCTTCGTCTGCATGAGCGAGCATGAGGGCTTCTGCGTTCCCATCGTGGAGTCGATGCTCTTCAAGACGCCGATTATTGCCTTTGACGCGGGCGCCGTGGCGGATACCCTCGGAGGCGGGGGCATCCTGCTGAAGGAGAAGGATCCGCTTCTGACCGCGGGCCTCATCGACCGTGTCGTGCGGGACGGGGAGCTGAGGGAGGAGATCCTGAAGGGACAGCGCAGGCAGCTGTCGAGATTTCGTTTTGAAAGAATCCGGGACCTGTTCCTGCGTTATCTGTCCGCTTTCTGCGGCAGAGAGGGCTGAGAGGGAAGAAAGACAGAAATCATTAAAAGCAGGGTAACCTGGGAGGACGAAAAAGATGGGAAGAATTGAGGAGAATTACGCACGCTGGTGCGCTCTGGCGTCGGCAGATCCGGATCTTCAGACAGAACTCGTATCGATAAAGGACGATCCGTCTGCCGTTGAGGACGCCTTCTACAGGGAGCTGGCCTTTGGAACGGGCGGCCTGAGGGGTGTGATCGGCGCCGGAACCAACCGCATGAACGTCTATACTGTCGCAAAAGCTTCCCAGGGTCTTGCAAACTATATTCTGAAGAATTATGCCCCTGACAGGCGCTCCATCGCGGTCAGCTATGACTCCCGCATCAAATCGGACCTCTTTGCGAAGACTGCGTCCGGCGTATTTGCGGCAAACGGGATCCGGGTTCATATCTATTCCTGCCTGATGCCGACGCCCTGCCTTTCCTACGCGGTGCGGGCGCTTCACTGTGCGGCGGGAATCATGATCACGGCTTCCCATAATCCTTCCAGATACAACGGATATAAGGTCTACGGCGATGACGGCTGCCAGATCACCACGCAGGCAGCTGCGGACATCCTGAAGGAGATCGAAGCGCTGGATGTCTTTGAAGACGTCCGCCGGGCAGAGTTTGACGCGGCCTTTGCGGACGGCAGGATCAGCTGGATCCCGGAGCAGATCTATACCGATTTTACCGAGGAGGTAAAGAAGCAGTCCCTGCTCGGGCCGGATGACGAGGTGGACCGCAACGTTGCCATTGTATACAGTCCGCTGAACGGAACCGGCCTGAAACCGGTTATGCGTGTGCTGAAGGAGAGCGGGTATCAGAATATTACGGTCGTGAAAGAGCAGGAAAAGCCGGACGGCCATTTCCCGACCTGCCCCTACCCGAACCCGGAGATCCGCGAGGCGATGGAGCTGGGCATGAGATATGCCGCGGAGCGGCAGGCAGACCTGCTGATGGCGACGGATCCGGACTGTGACAGGGTCGGCATAGCGGTCCGCGAAAAAGATGGAAGCTTCAGGCTTCTGAGCGGCAATGAAACCGGCATTCTTCTTCTGGATTATATCTGCTCCAGAAGGCAGGCACTCGGGAAGATGCCGGCAGATCCGGTATTTGTCAAGACCATCGTTACCATGGATATGGCGGAGCGCCTTGCCGCCCATTACGGGGTCCGCACAGTCAACGTCCTGACCGGATTCAAGTTCATCGGGGAGCAGATCGGCCTGCTGGAGAAACAGGGGAAAGAAGATTCCTATATATTTGGTTTTGAGGAGAGCTACGGATACCTGAGCGGAAGCTATGTCCGGGACAAGGATGCGGTTGACGGCGTTTTCCTGATCGCGGAGATGTTCAGCTATTATAAGACGCGGGGGATCAGCCTGACGGAGAAACTGCAGGAGCTTTATGATCTCTACGGCTACACCTATAATACCCTGCATTCCTTTGAATTTGAGGGATCTGCCGGCTTTGACCGCATGCAGGCGATCATGAAGGACTTCCACGGGAAGGCGGAAAGCGGAGAGACACAGGCATTCGGCGGACTGAAGGTTCTCGAGATCCAGGATTATTCAAAAGGACTGAACAATCTTCCGAAATCCGATGTTCTGAAATATATGCTGGAAGGGCACAGCAGCGCAGTGGTCCGTCCGTCCGGGACGGAGCCGAAGCTCAAGCTGTATCTGTCGGTCACGGCGCCTGACAGGGAAGCCGCTCAGGCGATGGAAGAAAAGCTTGCCGCAGAGCTTGGGCAGGCATTTTCCTGAGAGAAGGCCGGCAGCTGCGGCCGCCGGATCTCAGAGAAGACA
>DGHP01000145.1:78261-81496 GCA_002392705.1 Lachnospiraceae bacterium UBA3845
GGATCTCAGAGAAGACAGTTCCGGCTTGCGGAATGACTTTTCCGTAATCAGAGTGCAGAGTCCGGATCATAAAGTGCGGATCATATGGAAGCATGAACCGGGAAATTCACGGAGGAGAGGTACATGAAGGGGGTATCTGCTGCAGACAGCATCCGGAAGGAGCGCAGTTCGAATCTGGAACTGCTGCGTCTTTTTGCCATGTTCTGCATCGTCGCCAACCATCTGGTCGGCCAGGGAGATGTACTCAGGGACGCTTCCGGCGTGAACTTTCTGTTCTCTTTCTTCATGGGCAACGCTGCCAGAATTTCTGTAAATATTTTCCTGATAATCGGATGCTGGTTTATGGCCGACGCTTCTTTCCGGGGCAGCCGCTTTGTAAAACTCTGGCTGGAGGAACTGTTCTATACGGTGATTCTGACCCTGCTGATGGCCTTTTTTTATCCGGCCGACGTCAAGCCGAACTATGTCATTGCAGCCTTTTTTCCGGTATTCGGATATAGCCACTGGTTCATTTCGGGCTATCTGGTTCTGATTCTGCTCTCCCCCTTTCTGAAGAGAGTCCTTGCGATGCGTCCGGAGAGCCTGAAAAAGCTGGTTCTTCTTCTGTTTGCATTTACCTGCGTCTGGAGCAGCGTACGGCCTTTTGAAAATGAAACCATGGATACGCTTGTCTGGTTCTGCTCGATGTTTGTTTTCGTCGGATGGTACAAAAGGCAGATCTATAAAGGCGGGAACCAGGCAGGAAAAAAGGCCGGGATCAGTTTTAAGGGAGGCTGGATTCTTCTTCCCGCCGCATTCACAGGCTATTTTCTGATGTGTCTGCTGGTGGTCCGGCCGATGCTGGGATCCTGCGGGACTGTGATGTATGAGGCAAGTATCTGGGCCGGCCAGTTCCTGCAGGACTATAAAGCCCTGCCCAACCTGCTCATTGCCTTCTGCGTCTTCCGTTTTTTCCTTGGTCTTGAGATCGGCAGCAGGAGATGGATCAATTTCTTCTCCACTTCGACCCTGGCTGTCTATATCGTCCACCAGGTCCCGGTTTTCACCCTTTTTCTGTGGAAGCAGCTGGTGCGGATCCCGGACCATGTGAATTCCCCGGCCTGGCCGGCCTATATGGTGGGAGCCATCCTTTACCTGTTCCTGACCATTACGCTTCTGGATAAGGTCCGGACGGAACTGATCGAGAAGCCCCTGATGCAAACCCGGCCTGTACGGAAGGCCTGCCTCATGCTGGAAGCCTTTTACGGAGATCTGATATGAAGATTTACCAGGAACCGGAGATAGTCTCGGAGACGGAAAAAGAAGAAAACAAAGTGCCCGGAACCTTTCTTTCTGAAAGGGCGAAGAGCGGCGCAGACAGAACACTGCCGCGCGATGCAGAACGGACAGGGCATGCGGCGGCTTCGGGTCCGGGGCTGCCGGCGATTCTGGCCATGGCGGCGGCTGCCGCGGCTTTAATCTGGCTGCCCCTGTCAAAGTCTGTTATCGTAAGGGGGATTCCTCTGGGCGACAGCTTCCGGATCCGCCTCTCAGAGCCGAACTGGGACGCCAACCAGTTTATCCGGAAGGGAACCTCCATGGATGAGGCATCCTATACCTGGACAGATGGAAAAGAGCTTGTTTTTTACCCTCTTAATGCGGCGCAGGAGAGTGATTATCTTATGACGGTTCAGGTCGCAGGAATCTTCACCGGGAGCCAGAGGCTAGCCGCCGTACTCAACGGGGAGACGGTTTACGAGGACAGCCTTGCGGGAGAAAGGGAAATGGAGATTCTGCTGCATCTGCGGCAGGGGAAAAATGATCTGAGAATGGAACTTCCCGACGCCGTATCGCCGGTGGAGCTGAAGGTAGGAAATGACGGCAGGAAGCTGGCCCTGCAGCTGACGGACATTACGTTTCTGAGACAGTAAGGGCGGGTGCGCGGACGCCGGATGAAAAGAGGCCGGGTCCGGGGCCGCAGGGAGATCCCGTCCGGACAGGAAGGCCGGGCGCGGGGAGAAAAGAAGGGCAGAGAAGGGAATACTGAGATGAGAATCGGATTTGTCATACCGTGGTTTGCCATGAATATTTCCGGAGGAGCGGAGACAGAGCTTCGGGGCCTTGTTACCCATTTCCACGCGGCCGGGATGGATCTGGAGGTACTGACCACCTGCGTGCAGCAGTTCAACAGCGACTGGAACGTGAACTATTACAGGGAAGGGCTGAGCGTCGAGGAGGGAATTCCGATCCGCCGTTTCCCGGTCCGGCAGAGAGATACCGCCGCTTTTGACGCGGTCAATATCCGCCTGATGAACAATGACATGCCGCTTACGGACGAGCTGGAACACACCTTTATCAAAGAATGTGTCAACAGTCCGGCCCTGTACCGGTACATGAAGGAGCATTCCTCCGAATACGATCTTTATGTCTTCATTCCCTATATGTTCGGCACGACCTACTACGGAGTCAAAGCCTGCCCGCGGAAGTCGGTCCTGATTCCCTGCCTGCATGAGGAGAGCTATGCCCATATGCGCGTCTTTGAGCGCTGCTTCCGCCATCTGGCGGGCATGATCTTTCTGTCAGAGCCCGAGGGAGAGCTGGCGGAGCGGCTCTACGACCTGTCCAGAGTAGACGCCAGGGTCCTGGGCGCAGGGGTGGATGATATCCCCGAGGCGGATGAACGGCGCTTCCGGGAGAAATACCATCTGGAGGAACCGTTTGTCCTGTACGCGGGGCGCAAGGATGCAGGGAAAAATGTGGACGTCCTGGTGAATTATTTCTCTGAGTACCGCAGAAGGCATGAAACGGACCTGAAACTGGTCCTGATCGGCGGCGGGAAAGTGGATATTCCCTCAGACCAGAAGGATAACGTGCTGGATCTGGGATTTCTGCCGGTCCAGGATAAATACGACGCTTACCGGGCAGCATCCGTTTTCTGCAATCCTTCGCCGCATGAAAGCTTCTCCATCGTGATCATGGAGAGCTGGCTGGCAGGCAGACCGGTTCTGGTGAGCGACGACTGTGCGGTGACGAAGAATTTCGTGAAGAAGGCGATGGGCGGTCTTTATTTCCAGAATTATCATGAATTCGAAGGAACCCTGCAGTATCTGCTGGATCATCCGGAGACTGCGGAGCAGATGGGAGAGAACGGGAAAGAATTTGTGAAGGCGAATTTCTCCTGGGATGTCATCGTGAAGAAATATATGGACTATTTTGAGGGTCTGATTAAGAAATAAGCGGCAGAGGACCGGATTGC
>DGHP01000099.1 GCA_002392705.1 Lachnospiraceae bacterium UBA3845
CGATGGGATCGATGATGAAGGCATATCCCTTCCGGTCCGCGTCCAGGAACCGGTCCTTTCCTTCTTCCTCCCCCACAAAATTCGCCTCCGGAAGCAGTTCATGAAGCGCTTCGAACAGATATTCCTGAATCTTCCGGTCATAACTGGTGACAAAGTTCGCATGCCCCTGCTTTTCATCCGTCTCGGGTGAAAGATCCGAAGCGGAAAGCATGATTTTTCCGGCTTCTTTCGCGGCGGATTTGATCTGTTCCAGCAGCAGGGCCGGCTCTTTTCCGCAGATTACCCGAACCATCGTCCGCAGATCCGCGTCTTTGCCGAAGGTCTTTTTATACTCCCCGGCCGCCTCCTTCAGGTACATCTGCGGTACGATGCCTCTCTCCCCGGTCAGAACCAAAAACAGCTCCCTGTCATCCATGGAAAGGAATGATTCCAGGATTGCCGCGCGCTCATCTTTCATCGTTTTCATTTTGCTTCCTCTCCTTCTCCATACAGTTTTGTTCTCAGCGAAATGCCGCCCGTGATACAGCTGAGCTGCATCAAAACCCCCGGACCGGCATTTCCCCGTGTATTTATTTACAACTTGTTACGCCCCGCAGAATCCTGCAGGCGAAGCTCTGCTTTCGCTGCCGAATAAATCATTTTGACGAAAGCCGCGAGAAAAACTTAATGATTTCCATAATCGGAATGATGCATATGGCTATGAGCAAAGCAATCCCATAGTCCTTAAGGCTGACCGGCGCGAAGGAAAAGACCGTTCTCAGCGCCGGAATGAATACGACCGCCGCAGTCATGGCAGTGGAAAAGGCCAGGGTTCCCCAGAGCCATTTATTCTGCTTCGGCAGGGTAAACAGGGACTGCCTGCGGGAGCGCAGGTTGAAGGAGTGGAAAATCTCCATCATGCTCAGGGTCAGGAAAGCCATCGTCATACCGACGGAAGACTGTCCGATCCCCCATACGCCGCTTTCAATGCGGTGTCCCGCAAAATAACTCACAATGGTCAGGGCGGCGATCACACAGCCCTCCAGAATCACGTCAAAACCGAGGCCGCCGGCGAAAATGCTCTCCTTCGGACTTCTCGGAGGCCGGTTCATGGTATCTTTTTCCGCCTCCTCCATCCCCAGGGAAATCGCCGGGAAGGTGTCGGTAATCAGATTGATCCAGAGGATATGAACGGGCCTGAAGATCGTGAATCCCAGCAGGGTCGAGATAAATACGGCAAGGACCTCCGCCAGGTTGGCGGAAAGCAGGAACTGGATCGCCTTGCGGATATTGTCATAGATCCGGCGGCCTTCCGCAACCGCCGATACAATCGTCGCGAAATTATCATCGGTGAGGATCATGTCCGCGACGGATTTGGTGACATCTGTTCCGGTGATGCCCATGCCTACACCGATATCCGCGCTCTTGATGGCAGGAGCGTCATTAACGCCGTCACCGGTCATGGCCGTTATACGGCCCAGGGCCTGCCAGGCGTCGACAATCCGGACCTTGTTCTCAGGCTGCACCCGGGCGTATACGCTGTATTTGCGGACATCCTGGGCAAATTCCTCGTCCGGGATGGCGTCGAGCTCCGCGCCCGTAACCGCCTTCTGCCCTTCTCCCAGGATTCCCAGTTCTTTCGCGATGGCTACCGCGGTATCCTTGTGGTCGCCTGTGATCATGATCGGGCGGATTCCGGCGCTGCGGCACTGCTCAATGGCTGCCTTTACCTCCGGACGGATCGGGTCGATCATTCCGCACATGCCGATCCATATAAGATCCTGTTCAAGCTCAATGGGGTCTGCCGTGGACGGAATCTGATCATGCAGCTTCACCGCCGCTCCCAGGACACGCAGGGCACGGTCCGCCATCCCCTTGTACACAGACAGAATCTCCGAGCGCAGCTCCTCTGTCAGCGGGATGATCTTCCCGTCTTTCAGAATCTTTGTGCTGCAGTTCAGCACTTCATCCGGCGCGCCTTTGGTAAACTGCAGAAAGCCGTTCCCTGCTCCGGCGTTTTCTAAAAGAGCCGCGGGAATGTCTTCTTTTTCAGCTTTGTGGATGGTGGACATTCTCTTGCGGACGGAATCGAAGGGTGCTTCGTCCACCCGGGGCAGCCGTTCCTTCAGCTGCGTCTTGTCCAGTCCGTTTTTATTCGCGTCATTCACCAGCGCGCATTCCGTCGCCTCGCCGACCGCCTCACCGTTCTCCAGCTCGGCATCCGAGCAGAGAGCCATGGCCGTCATCAGAAGCTTCTCGTCGCTGCTCACATGTTCGACCACCGTCATCCTGTTCTGGGTGAGGGTACCGGTCTTGTCCGAACAGATAATCTGCGTGCAGCCCAGAGTCTCCACGGCGGTAAGCTTGCGGATGATCGCGTTATTCTTCGACATCTTTGTCACGCCGATGGACAGAAGGATCGTCACGACAGCAGAGAGGCCTTCCGGGATCGCCGCCACCGCGAGGGATACCGCGATCATGAAGGTGTCAAGCACGGCAGCGCCGCCGTTCCTGACCAGATTGACGACGAAGACAAATGCGCAGATCAGAAGAATCATGAGCGACAGCTTGCTGCTGAGTTCCTTCAGCTTCAGCTGGAGCGGTGTCTCCTCATCGCCCGCGCTCTCAAGGGCGCCCGCGATGCTTCCCATCTGGGTCTGCATGCCGGTTCCGGTCACCACCGCGTGCCCGCGGCCGTAGGTGATATCGGACCCCATATAGACCATGTTCCTGCGGTCGCCGAGGGTGACGTCGCCGCCTTCGGGAACCTCGATGGCTTCCAGCTGTTTTTCAACGTCCGTTGACTCGCCCGTGAGCGCCGCCTCTTCAACCTTCAAAGACGCGCACTCGACAATCCGAGCGTCCGCCGGCACACAGTCTCCTGCCTCCAGTACGATAATATCGCCTGGTACCAGTTCTTCGGCGGGAATCGTCTTCTGATGGCCGCCGCGCAGGACCTTGGCCGTCGCCGCCGCGATCTGCTGCAGGGCTTCGATGGCCGCCTCCGCCTTGTTTTCCTGATAGACGCCAAGGCAGGCGTTGATCACCACGACCAGCAGGATGATAAAAGTGTCCGCAAGGCTCTCTCCCGCATAGATCGCCGTCACCGCACTGACAATGGCCGCGATAATCAGGACGATCGTCATCGGATCCCTGAATTCTTTCAGGAATTTAACAAAGATGCTTTCTTTCTTCGCCTCTTTCAGTTTGTTCGGGCCGTATTTCGAAAGCCGTGCCGACGCCTCCGCGTCGGAAAGACCCTGCATCGTTGAGCCCAGTTCCTCCAGCACCTGCTGCGAATTGTTAAGATACGGTTTCATGTTCTGTGTTCCTCATAAAACAAAACTGTCCCGGCCCTTATGGATCATGCCCGGATACGGTATCGCAGCAGAATCACTTCGCCGCTCTTCCTGCGCGCTCACAGGAAATCCGCTCCGGAGTTCGAAAAACTGCCCAGAACCTGCGGTCCTGGGCAGCTTGATCCGGTAAGTAAGACGATAAGCCGGGTTATGTCGCGGACGGCCATCTATCCAGGCCTGCTGTCGCCAGCAGGCTCCAGCGACCTACCTGAGGCTGACGGGCCGCCATATGCCTCCTGTTCGGTCTTGCTTCGGATGGGGTTTACATATGCCCCGCCTGTTGCCAGGCGGGCGGTAGTCTCTTACACTGCCCTTCCAACCTTACCGGGCCAGGCCCGGCGGTACATTTCTGTTGCACTGTCCCTGGAGTCGCCTCCGCCGGATGTTATCCGACATCCTGCCCTGTGAAGCCCGGACTTTCCTCTCCCGGCACCTTTCGGTCTGCCGGCAGCGGCCGTCTGTCCTGCTTACGGTGGTACTGTATCATACCTGCATGAAGGATTCAAGACTTTCGTTCAGACACCTCAGATGGACAGATCTTCTTTTCAGGCCCCGTAGATGGACCCTCCGATGAACTCTCTGACCAGGCTGTTCGCCGGGATATCGTCCGGCTGAACCGGCAGGAAGAAATCCAGGAACTTCAGCAGGCGCTTTGCCTCTTCCCATTCCGGGCAGTCCCTTGGGACGGCAAAAAGAACGGGCCGGGCGTAGGTGCGCAGGACGGCAAGTTCATAGATCAGCGCGGAATTGAACATCACGTCAGCGCTTTCCTGGAAGGGGAAGATATAATTCTCCTCCCCCCGCCTCACGCTGGGCCACATGGCGATCGTACTTTTTGCCGAATTGCCGCGTGTCCTCTGGTCCCGGACGATGCGCCGCAGGAGCCTTCCGTCTGTCGTCGGAATCCGGTTGTGCTCATCAAGGTTCAGCTGGGTCAGCGCGGAAATATAAATCTTGAATTTGTTCTCCGCCGGAAGGGAATAGGTAAGAGCATCATTCAGCCCGTGGATTCCCTCAATGACAAGAATCTCATCCGGCTGAAGCTTCAGGTGTTTCCCCTTGTATTCTCTCTCCCCCGTGAGGAAGTTGAAGCTGGGCAGCTGCACATCCTTCCCCGCAAGCAGATCTGCCATGCAGCCGGAAAAGAGTTCGGAATCGATGGCTTCCAGACACTCAAAATCATATTTGCCGTCCGCGTCTTTCGGGGTATCCTCCCGGTTTTTGAAGAAGTCGTCCATCGGGATCGGATGGGGTTTCAGGCCGTGGATGGACAACTGGGTGGAAAGCCTGTGGCTGAAGGTTGTCTTCCCGGAGGAGGACGGACCCGCGATCAGGATCACGCGCCGGTCCCTGTTTTGGGCGATCTGCTCCGCGATCCTGGCCATCTGCCTTTCATGCAGCGCTTCCTGCGCAAGAATCAGTTCCCTGGTCTTTCCTTCGCAGATCAGATCGTTCAGGTCTCCCACCGTATCGACTTCCATCAGTTCTCCCCAGTGCCTGGACTGGTTCTGCACATGGAAAAGTTTTACAACAGGCTTAAAAGGCGGAATCTCACCCGGCTTGTCCGGGTCGGGAGCCAGAAGGACGAAGCCATCTTCAAAAAGCTTCAGATCGAACAGCGTAAGATAGGAGGTGTCCGGAACCATCCCCCCGTAAAAATAGTCTTTATAGCCGCAGAGGGCATATACATTCGTGCGGGCATTAATCCTGTAGCGGAAGAGCTTTGCCTTGTCCAGCATATTGCCCTTATGAAAGAGATCTATGGCGGAATCCGTATCGATGGTTTCTTTCTGAATCGGATATGCGCCGTCCCGGATCCGTTCCATCTCCTTTTTCAGCCTGTCCAGAAATTCCTGTGTGACCGCCCGGTTCATGGTGCAGAAAAGACCGTCAGAGACCACAAAGCGGATCCAGACATGGATGTTCTCTCCTTCGCAGAGACTGCTGACCGCCTTCAGCATCAGAAAAGACAGGCTTCGCCGGTAAACATCAAGGCCCACCTTATCTGCCAGGGTCAGAAATTCGAGCCTGCAGTCTTTAAAGATCTTTTTCGTAAGCTCCAGAAGATTGTTTCCGTCCCTGCGCGCCAGAAGAATCCGGCAGGGAAAACGGTCCTGGAAGGCCTGCGCGATTTCCCCGACGCACGTTCCCGCCGGAAATTCCCGTTTTTCCCCGGCAGCCTGTACCGTCACCATTTTTTTCTCTTCAGTCATATCCGTCCTCCTCTTCTGAGCCGCAGGCCCCGCAGACCGCGGCAGCTTCCCGGTTCTTTCCAAGTTTCTCAGACAGTTCCTCCCTGCGGGAAGTCGCACGGCAGGAATCCGCGTTCTTAAGGCCCTCAGCCGCTCTCAAAAGGATCTGCCGTTCCCGGTCAAGGTATTTTTTCAGAACCTCATGTTTCTGACTGAGAAGAAGCGGTCCGTAAAGCGCTTCCAGCTCCGTCAGGCGCATCCTTCCCCGTACGGCCTTCAGGACCGGGTAGAACTTACCGTCTTCCAGAACCATATTTTCGTCCGTGATCTTCCAGCCGTTTTCTTCCAGATATCTGCGGACCTTCTTCAGTTCCGACTGCGGTTCCAGCACCAGCTCCGGGGCAGGCGCCGACTTCCCGTCCTTCCCTTCCCCTTCTTCAAGAATCTCTTTCCCTTCCTCCAGGATCCTGATTGTCAGGGCCCCGCCCATGCCGGCGATCAGGACCGTGTCCGCCTCTCCTTTTTCAAGCGCATGAAGCCCGTCAGACAGTCTGAGACTGATCCTGTCCTCAAGCTGGTACAGGGATACGTGAGCTCTTGCCTGACGCAGGGGGCCTTCCTTTACATCCATGGCAATGGCGGAAGGGATCCGCCCTTTCAGAAGCAGGTCGATCGGCACATAAGCGTGATCAGTCCCGATATCCGCCAGGCGGCTTCCTTCTGTCACAAATTCTTCCACCGCCTGCAGGCGTCTCGATAATTCCATTCAGCCGCTCCTTGTCAGTGTCTTTATCTAAAATCGTCGATTTTCGATATAAATCAGTTTTTGCTTAATCCAGTCTGAGGTCAAGATTCCTGATCTTTTCCAGATTCTTCTTCTTCTGAATCGCAGCCGCCAGCGCATCCTGCCCTTCTCCAGTCCGGACGGGCGCCGCCTGATATACCTTGCGGAGCGTCTCCAGAACCGCTTTTTTTATCTCAGACGGCGGAGCGGTGCTTTCAGGGGCGCAGAGAATCTGCGCAGCCTCCTGCTGGTCATCCGGATCCTCGAAACGGCTCAGAACAGCCGCCGCGTCGACCTCCCCGGAGCTTTCAATCTGCCTGAAGACAAGCTCCGCCGTCTTTCCGGTGACCCCTTCTCCGAAATCATCCGCCGACAGATATTTCCGTACCGTATCATAGATCCGGGGATACTGAACCTGATAACGGATTAAAAGCTTCCTGGCCGCGGCATCCCCCTGCTCTTTTCCATTGCCGGCGCGGCGATAAGGCACGCCCTCTCCGGCTCCTGCTCCTGCGGGGGACAGCATACCGTCCTGATAACTGCCGTAAGCGCTGCCGGATCCCGCCGCGGGCGCTGTGCCTGCGCCCAGCACAAGGGCCTTCAGGACCAGCTCTTTCAGCTGTCTGGGATCGACCATGTATTCCCGCGCAACGGCGTCGATATAATTCTGCCGCTCCAGTTCCAGTTCAAAGGACGCGATCCGGCGCGCAACTTCCCGGAAAAACTTCGTCCTCGAATCAGGATCCTGCAGATTGTAATCCCGCTGGGTAATGCGCACTTCAAAGAGAAAAGCGTTCTCCGCCCCGTTGATCCGCTCCTGGAAAGCCTCCCGGCCCTTCGCTTTGATAAATTCATCCGGATCCTTGTAAGGCTCCAGATTCAGGATTCTGGGCGTGATTCCCGCGGCACGCAGCATGGGAATCGCCCGCATGGCGGCATTCACTCCCGCATTGTCGGAATCGTAGCTGAGGATCACGCTGTCCGTATACCTTCTCAGAAGAGCGCAGTGCTGCTGCGTCAGGGCGGTTCCGAGGGAGGCAACCGCATTGCTGAATCCTGCCTGGTGCATGGAGATCACATCCATGTATCC
>DGHP01000125.1:0-5915 GCA_002392705.1 Lachnospiraceae bacterium UBA3845
ACGTCGACGGACTGGATACCGTGGAGGCGGTGGACGACAGCACGGTGGTATGCCATCTTTCAAGTCCCTATTCGCCGTTCCTTCTCGGCATCTCCGCCTGCAACATCGCTTCCAAAGCCTACAGCGAGAGCGTCTCCCCCGAGGAATTCGCGAGCAATCCGAACGGCTGCGGCCCCTACAGATATGTCAGCCGCGCCAGCGGAAGCAATGTCGTGCTGGAAGCGAATGAAGACTATTATGGCGGCGCGCCGGAGATCAAAAAAGTGACATTCGAGGTGATTCCCGACACGACCACCACAGCCATCGCGCTGCAGACCGGCGAGGTGAACTTCGCCGAGATCGCCTCCTCCAATCTGGTCATGCTGGAGAGCAATCCGCAGATCACGATTGCGGAAGCGCCGACTTCCGGCTTCACCTATGTGTCCATGAACCTGGAGAAGGAACCTTTCAGCAATGTTCTGGTCCGTCAGGCCATCAACTACGCGATCAACCGTGAGAATCTGGTGGCTGTCTGCTATGACGGCAAGGCGGAGGTCAACTCCAATATCTGCGCGAAGAGCCGCTTCGGCTATTCGGATGACCAGCCGCAGTACGGCTATGATCCGGAGAAGGCGAAGGAACTGCTTGCCGAGGCCGGCATCGAGACGCCGTATGATCTCGGGGCGATCCTCGTGGCGGAAAAGTATGAGAATCTTGCCACTGTCATCCAGGCGGACCTGGCTGCAGTCGGCCTGAACACGACGATCGTGAAGGAGGAGTTCAACACCTATATCGGCGACCTGACCTCCGGAAGCTATGACCTCTGCGCGCTGGAGATGACCCTTGAAGGCGATACCCAGCAGCTTGCCCTGGCCTTCACGACCGACTGGATCGGCATGGCCAACAATGCCCGCTATTCGGACGAAGAGATGGACGAGCTTTTCGCACAGGCCGGCATCGTGAATGACAGCGAAGAGAGAGCTGCCATCTACGATAAGATCTTTACGAAAGCCCAGGAAGAGGCGGTCTACGCCGTGATCTGCAATCCCCAGACACTCTATGCATACAGCGCGGATCTGACCGTTCCCGAGTTTGTGCTGGAAGGCTACTACTATATCAATCAGTTCACTTGGAACAGCTGATCTGAGCTAAGACTGCGGCGCTCCTGCAGCTTCCGGGAAGGAGACTGCGGGAGCGCTTCCTGTTCTGCAGAGGGGCTGCCGGATCCCATCCGCTCTCAGGAAAACGCTTCCCGCCGGGAATGCGGCCTTTTCCGGATGGCAGAATGGCAGAAAACTGCAGCCCTGTATTCCGATACGGAGAAAACAGATGAAGAAATATGTAATAAAGAGAATTCTCTATATGATTCCGGTTCTGCTGGGCGTGGCCTTCCTGGTATTTACCATCCTGTCCCTGACCCCGGGCGATCCGGGATCCATCATTCTGGGAATCACGGCAAAGCCGGAGGATATCGCGGCCCTGAATGCCGAGTTCGGCTATGACAAGCCGTTTCTGGTCCGGTTCTTTACCTATATCGGGAATATTGTCTTCCATTTTGATCTCGGCCTTTCCTACAGCAGCAGGCAGCCGGTAATCAACGATATCATTGCCAGATTCCCGAATACCTTTCTTCTCGCGCTGTTCTCCATGACCGTTTCGGCCGTAATCGGCGTTTCCCTGGGCATCCTGTCGGCGATCCGGCAATATTCGGTGCTGGACCATATCTGTGTGGTCACGGCGCTCGTATTTGCCTCCATCCCGGGATTCTGGCTCGGGCTGATGCTGCTTTTACTGTTTTCGCTGAGACTGGGCTGGCTTCCTTCTTTCGGAGCCGCCTCCCTGAAGCATTTTGTCCTCCCGACGATCACGGTTTCGCTGACTTCCGCCGCGGGACTCCTGCGCCTGACCAGAGCCTCGATGCTGGAGACGGTCCGGCAGGAGTACATCCGGACCGCGAAAGCGAAAGGAGCTCCGGAGCGAAGGGTGATCTGGAAGCATGCGCTGCGCAATGCCCTGATTCCGGTTATCACCACCATGGGAACCAGCTTCGGCGCTTCCCTGGGCGGCGCGATCATCGCCGAAACCGTATTTGCCATGCCCGGAATGGGAACCCTGCTGACGAACGCCATCCGGCAGAAGGATGTGCCCGTCGTCATGGGAGCGACCCTGTTCCTGGCGGTTCTGTTCAGCGTGGTCGTGCTGATCGTGGACATTCTCTACGCCTTTATCGATCCGAGAATCAAGGCAAAGTATCAGAACGGAGGGCGGAGCCGTGAATAAGAGAAAATCGAGGCGCATGGTCCAGGTGAAGGAATTCTGGCGGCGTTTTACCAAGAATAAGACGGCAGTTCTGGGGCTGTGCATCATGATCTTTATTCTGCTGATCGTGATTTTCGCGGACGTGATTGTTCCCTATTCCAGGTGCATCGAGCAGGCGGGGGCGGAGCGGCTCCAGGGACCGGGCCCGAAGCATTTCTTCGGAACCGATGAGTACGGCAGGGACCTTTTCGCCCGGGTCATCCACGGATCGCGCTTCTCCCTCTTCATCGGCGTGGCCACCAGCCTGATGGCCCTGGTCTTCGGCTCCCTGATCGGAGCAAGCGCCGGATATTTCGGGGGAATGATTGACAATGCCATCATGCGCGTGGTGGACGTGTTCATGTGTGTTCCGCCCATCCTGCTGTCCCTGGCGGTGGTAGCCGCACTGGGGACAAATCTGCGGAACCTGATCATCGCCATGACCATCTCCTGCATACCGGGAAATGTCCGCCTGATCCGCTCGGTCGTGCTGACGGTGGCTGAACAGGATTATGTGGAGGCTGCCAGGTCCTACGGGACGGGGAACGGACGCATCATCCTGCGCTACGTCCTTCCGAACGCGATGGGGCCGATCATCGTCAATACGACCATGATGATCTCCGATATGATTCTTTCCGCTGCCGGCCTGAGCTTTATCGGCATGGGAATCCAGCCGCCGGCGCCGGAATGGGGCGCCCTGCTGTCCAATGCCCAGACCTATCTGCTCTCGGCTCCTTATATGCTTCTGTTCCCGGGACTGTTTATCATTATCACATCCCTGGCCTTCAACCTGGTAGGCGACGGGCTGACGGATGCCCTGGATCCGAAGCTGAAAGACTGACGGCAGATTGGCGCAGAGAAGGGAAGCATACAGAGAAAGGAACAGGCGCGGAAAACGATGGAAGACAGGAAACAGAAACTGCTCGACATAGAGCATCTTTCGATCATATATAAAACGGATCTGGAGACGGTATACGCCGTAAATGATATCAGTCTGTCCCTGGAAGCGGGACAGACCCTGGGACTGGTCGGAGAGACCGGCGCGGGGAAAACCACAACGGCCCTGGCCGTGATGGGCCTGCTGCCTGAGCGGACGGCCCGCATCACCGGGGGAAAGATCCTTCTGGACGGGCAGGATGTCTGCGGGATGACGGAAAAGGAGCTGCTCCGCCTGCGCGGAGAGAAGGCTTCCATGATCTTCCAGGATCCGATGACGGCTCTGAATCCCGTTCTGACCGTCGGCTCCCAGATCGGGGAAGCTCTGTACCTGCACAACGAGCAGGAACTGAGCCGGGATCAGATCGAGAAAAAAGTGGAAGAGACTCTTGAGATGGTCGGGATCCCGAAGGAGCGGAAAAATGAGTATCCCTACCAGTTCTCCGGCGGAATGCGCCAGAGAGTGGTCATCGCCATCGCCCTGGTCTGCAATCCGGACCTTCTGATCGCGGATGAGCCGACCACGGCTCTGGACGTGACCATCCAGGCCCAGATCCTCTCCATGATCTGCGACCTGCAGCGCAGGTACGGGACCTCCGTCATTATGATCACGCATGATCTGGGCGTTGTGGCGGAGACCTGCGACATGGTCGGGATCATGTACGCGGGCGAGATCGTGGAATACGGCACGCTGGAGGATATTTTCACGGGGGACGATCATCACCCATATACAAAGGGACTTTTCGGGTCCATACCGAACCTCTGGGAGGAATCGGACCGGCTCCATCCCATAGAAGGCCTGATGCCGGATCCGACGCAGCTGCCGCCGGGCTGCCGCTTCGCGCCGCGCTGTGCGGAATGCAGAGAGATCTGCCGCGGCACAAAACCGCCTCTGCAGGAAGAGAACGGACATCAGATCCGCTGCCATTTCCATGGCGGGGCTTCCCGGAAGGCGGAAGAGAGAAAGGAGGAGGCCGATGAGTGATCCGATCCTGGAAGTGCAGGGACTGAAAAAATATTTCCGGACATCCGCCGGGGCGCTTCACGCAGTGGACGATGTCAGTTTTTCCATCGGAAGAGGGCAGACCATGGGCGTTGTCGGCGAGTCCGGCTGCGGCAAATCGACCCTCGGGCGCACCATTCTGCAGCTCCACGAACCGTCGGGCGGGAAGATCTTTTTCTCAGGCAGGGAAGTGACCGGAATGTCCAGACGGGCATTCAGGGAAGTGCGGCCGAAGATGCAGATGATTTTCCAGGACCCCTATTCCAGCCTGAACGGCCGCATGACCGTGTCCCAGCTGATCGCGGAGCCGCTGATTGTCAATAAGGTCTGCCGCAGCCGCACGGAGATCGACGAGCGGGTGGAGGAGATGATGGATACGGTCGGACTCGCAAAGCGGCTCGCCCTTTCCTATCCGCACGAACTGGACGGGGGAAGGCGGCAGCGCATCGGCATTGCCAGGGCCCTGATCCTTAAGCCGGAGTTTGTTGTCTGCGATGAGCCGGTATCAGCCCTGGACGTCTCGATCCAGGCCCAGATCCTGAATCTTCTGATGGATCTGCAGGACCGGATGGGGCTGACCTATCTGTTTATTACCCATGACCTGTCCGTAGTCAAGCACATATCAGACGAGATCATGGTGATGTATCTGGGCAAATGTGTGGAAAAGGCGCCGGCCGGGGAGATCTTCCGGAACCCGCTGCATCCCTATACAAAGGCCCTGCTGGCGGCGATCCCGATTCCGGATATCTCTTCCAAGCACAAGCACCGGGATCTTCTGCAGGGGGAGGTGGCAAGTCCTGTCAATCCGAAGCCCGGCTGCCGTTTCGCGGCCCGCTGTCCCATGGCGTCGGAGCGCTGCAGGAGCGGGGAGATTCCGCTTACGGAGCAGGCGCCGGGACATTTCACTGCCTGCCTGAAGGCATCGCTGTCCTGAAGAGGGCAGCGCTTTCCCTGCCACGGAAACGCAGCGTCCGCGCGGACACTTCCGGGCGGACACTGAAGAAGCTGTGACGCTTCCCATTGTCAGGGAAACGCAGAACAAGACGGACCGTTTTGCTGCCGCGCGTCCGGGCATAATTCAGAAGAGGCGGAACTGATACAGGAAAGATGCAAAAGGAGAAGCTATGACAGAGTATGTGTGGCCTTACCCCAACGAGGCGGGACAGACAGAAGAAGAGAGCTGCGACGTGCTGGTTCTGGGAGGCGGCCTGGCGGGCTGCTTTGCGGCGATTGCCGCCGCCAGGAGGGGACAGTCGGTCATCCTGGTGGAAAAAGGCGCCACGGAGAAGAGCGGGAGCGGCGGAACAGGCTTTGACCACTGGGAATCAGCCTGCACCAATCCCTGTTCAAAGGTAACCCCGGAGGAGATCGCCTGGGCATACGTGCATGAGCAGGACGGGTATTCCAACGGAATCGGGCATTATATCGAGTGCAGGGAAGGTTACGACCGCCTGCTGGATCTGGAGCGTTTCGGGGGGAAGGTCCGCGATACGGAGGATGAATTCAGAGGCGCTGAATTCCGGGATGACGAAACAAAATTCATGTTCGCCTACGATTATAAAAACCGCTTCACCCTGCGCGTATGGGGTTCGACCTTCAAGCCGGCCCTGGCGCGGGAGCTGAAAAGGCTAGGTGTGCGCGTGTATGACCGGACGGAGGCGACCGGCCTCATCCTGTCCCGGAAAGGCGGCGGGAGCGG
>DGHP01000125.1:5983-19981 GCA_002392705.1 Lachnospiraceae bacterium UBA3845
GGCGGCGGGAGCGGAACAGAGACAGAATGCTGCGGCGGTGCCTTCGGTATGAATGTCCATACCGGGAAATTCATGATTTTCCATGCGAAGACCACCGTGATGTGCATGTCCCGTCCGGCCAGAGTCTGGCTCTTCAATCCCGATACGGTGGGCCTGTGCGAATTCAGGCCCCTGCAGAGCATCGGGAGCGGCCACGCCATGGGCTGGCGGGCCGGGGTGGAATTTGCCATGATGGAAAAGTCGGTCCGGGCGGAATTTTCCGCTGCCGGCCGGAGCTTCCCTCCCTACGGAACCGGTAACAACCATAATACCTGGTATGCCGCTACCATGGTGGACGCCCGCGGCGTGGAGATCCCCTATGTGGACCGGGACGGCAGGGAACTGAAGACGGTCTCCGAGCGCTATTACCCGGCACCAGGACAGAAGTTTTTCCTGAAGGGCGGAGTGATCGACAATCCGAAATATGAATACCGCGGACCGGAGACCCTGGATTTTGAGGAACTGATCCGCCGCGGCTACCAGCTTCCTTTCTACGCGGACCTGAGCCGCATGCCGGAGAGCGAGCGGCGCGTCATCTGGGGCATGATGGTCGGTGAGGAAGCCAAGACGAAGATTCCGATCTATCAGAATTATACGGAGCGCGGCTTTGATCCGGAAAAACACATGCTGCAGAGTTACGGGACCGGCTGGCAGTCGGCGAATTTCCTGGAGCAGGAAAGGCAGTTTTTCGGCGCGCCGGGCGGCGTGATGCATGACTGGGATCTGCGGACGAATATTCCCGGCCTCTATGTGGCCGGGGACGAGACCTTTGCCTCCGACTGTGCCGGAGCCGCCTGCGCCACCGGATACTACGCGGGCCGGAAGGCTGCGGAGGCGGCCGCAGCCTCGGACGGGATTCCGGAGATGGACCCCTTGGACGCGGAGGCCGAGATGAAGCGCCTGCTGGCGCCGCTCGGCGTAAAAGAAGAAGACGGCATCAGCTGGAAGGAACTGAATATGGCCATCTCAAAAGCCATGCAGAACTACTGCGGGGGCGTCCGCTGCGAAGCACTGCTTCTGGAGGGCCTGGATCTTCTCGGCCGTTTCGAGCGGGAGATGGTTCCGCGCCTGCGCGCGGAAAATCCTCATGACCTGATGCGGATCCATGAGGTGATGGATATTCTGACCGTATCGCAGATTGTCCTGCATGCAAGCCTGGCAAGAAAATGCAGCAGCGAGCCGCTCTTTTTCAGAAGGAGCGATTATCCGGAGATGGATCCGCCCCGGATGCGGCACCATATTCTGCTGTCCTGCCGGAACGGGGAGATAAAGACCAGAGAACTTCCGCTCGATTATTTCGGGGATCTGAAGACGGAATATGAGAAGAGAAACGCAGCGTACATGGAAGAGGAAGCCGGCGGCAGAAAGGAGTGGCAGTGATGAATCAGACAGTCTATTCTTACAGGCCGGCGGACTGCAGCACCAGGCCGATTATCTATGATCAGAGCCTCTGCGTCGGATGCAACCGCTGCGCAGATGTCTGTCAGTGCGATATTCTCCTTCCGTCCCCGGTGAAAGGGGAGCATCCGGTTGTGGCTTATCCGGGAGAGTGCTATTACTGCGGAGCCTGCGTCATGGTCTGTCCCAGAAAAGGGGCGATCCGGCTGCAGCATCCGCTGATGAACCGGGCAAAATTCGTCCCGGTGATTCCCCGCAGCTGAGGGCGGAACGGTGCCTGCCGGATACCGGGATGCCTTTCTGACGGCCTTCAGGCAGGGGAAAGCAATCCGGTTTCCGCATCATGCCGGCCCTGCCTGCCGCAGGAACTAGAGCAGCCTGCGGCGGATGCCGCAGGCTGGCAGGGTGTATACCGGCTGCCTCGTGTTCCACAGGGATAGTCGTAAAGGTGCACCTGGACACAGGCAATACCCCTTTCGGGATACTCTTCCCGGAACCGGATATACGGGAATAGTGTAGGAGATTTTTAACAAAATATCAAGCAGTTCCCGCCGGAGTTTTGGAAGAAGGGTCCGACCGGGGAGATGATTTTGGGTTTTTGACGGAAGAAGGCAGAATATATGAGCCTTTTTCATATTGACAAGCATCCCCCTTAAAGTGTATTGTGTGCGCGGGTGGCAGTGAAAGTGTATTGGGGGATTCGGTCCCCCTGTTTCTTTGCCCGGAAGACCTGTCTGAAATGAAAAACACTCCGGCAGGCAGGAAAAAGGAAGGGCGTCTGCACGGTACACAGGAGATAACCAAAGATTATGAGCCTGACGAATATAATCACTCTTCTCGGCGGACTTGCCATGTTTCTGTATGGCATGCGTCTTATGGGTGACAGCCTGAAGGAATCCTCTTCAGGAGCGCTGAAGGATGTCCTGGAAAGACTGACGGGAACGAAATGGAAAGCATTTTTCCTGGGTCTGGTACTGACGGCGGTAATCCAGTCATCCACAGCTACGATTGTCATTACCTCCGGTCTGGTAGGCGCGGAGATTATCACGCTGCATCAGTCTCTTGGCATTATTGTCGGAGCCAATGTCGGAACAACCGTAACCGGACAGATCATCCGGCTGCTGGATCTGAACACGGGCGCCACATCATTTCTGAATCTTTTTAAACCGTCGACACTCGCTCCCCTGGCTCTGATCATCGGGATCATCGTTCTGATGAAAGGGCGCAATCATCTGGGAAAGATCCTGATCGGATTCGGCATTCTTTTCTCAGGACTGATGAATATGACTGCCGCGGTTGAGTCCCTGACGGAGACCGGTATTATCGACAGACTCTTCTCCATTCTCGGGCAGAATCCTTTTATCGGCTATCTGGTAGGAGCGGGCATCGCATTCGTCCTTCAGAGCTCTTCCGCCACGATCGGTATCCTGCAGGCGTTTTCCATGTCGGGACAGCTGGTCTTTTCCGAGATCTACGCGGTACTTGTCGGCATCTATCTCGGAGACTGCGTGACCACTGCCATCGTCTGCAACATCGGGGCAAAGCCTGACGCGAAGCGCGTCGGTATCGTCAATATTCTTTTTAACCTGTGCAAGACCGTCCTGATTTTTGCGGGCATTTTTGTCGCTTACCATCTTGGCTGGCTGAACGGGATCTGGAATAAGACGATGTATTCGGGCGGAATCGCCAATACCAATACAGTCTTTAATCTTGCCTGCGCCATCCTGATGTTCCCGATGTATTCCGTCTATGAGAAGGCCAGCCGGAAGATCGTCCGGGATGAAAAGAAGAAGGGCAATGAACTGACGAATCATCAGCTGGAAGGTCTCAACCCGATTTTCTTTGCGACTCCGGCGCTTGCTTTCAATGCCGCTTTCGAGGTCCTCAGGGAGATGCTGAGGCTCTCCAGCCTGAATACGGTCCGGGCTTTTGAGCAGGTAAAGGAGTATACCCAGGAGCGGTATAAGCTGATCAGCGCGGATGAGGACATAATCGATCTGATGGCTGACCGGGTGAGCAATTATCTGGTCCAGCTTTCCGGACATATCAGCGAGGAACGGCATACAGTCATCCAGGATGAGTATCTTACCTGCCTTACGGAATTCGAACGCCTGGGCGACCATGCGGTCAATATACTGGAGGAGGCTGAGCAGTCCAATCTTTCGGATGAAGCGGTGAGAGAGCTTCAGATTCTGCAGGATCTGATCGAAAGGGTCCTGGACGTTACGATGGCAGCCTTCACGAATTGCAATATTGAAGACGCGAGGCATATCGAACCTCTGGAAGAGGTTGTCGACGATCTGGTCGCGCAGCTCAAGCAGAATCATCTGGAGCGGCTGCGCCGGGGAACCTGCTCCATCGTCGCAGGTACGGAATTTCTGAACATGCTCTCCGATATCGAGCGGATTTCCGATATCTGTTCCAATGTCGGAACAGCGCTGATCGCAAGAATCCATCCGGAGATGAAGCATGAGATTCATGCCTATATTTCAGGCCTCCACTCCGGGCAGGATCCGGATTTCAACAGGGAATATGAGGACATGCATGACTTCTATTTCTCAGCTCTGAAGGCAGGTGCCCTGTTTGAGGAAGCATCGGAATGAAGATGGGTGCCCTGTTTGAAGAAGCATTGGAATGAAGGCGGGTGCCCTGTCTGAGGAAACATCAGAATGAAGACGGCTCTGAGCGCAGTTCGCGCTCAGAGCTTTTTTCATGTGCGGTAAAGCTCGAAATGTCTGCTGAAAGACTTTTATTTTATCTGCCTTTCCTGCGGGCTGCGGCAAAGGCAGCTGCGGAACTCAGAAGAAGCAGGGAGAGCCAGAAAAGGAGAGGAGTGTCATCCCCTGTCTCCGGTGACTCATTCTGCAGCTTTTCGCCGGAGCGGGGCTGTTGTGCTTCCTGCCGGGAAGGGCTTAAGGTTCCTTCTGCCTTCGGTGCGGGAGAAGCCTGCGCGGGCTCTGCCTTTTCCGGGATCGTGATCTGGAAGACCTGTTCTGTTTCCGGCTGACGGGCTTTTTTTCCGGGAGCTTCTGTCTGAGGTGTCAGCGTTTCAATTCCGGGATTGACCGTCTGCGGCGGCTCGGCTTCCTTTTCAGGTCCTTCCGGACGGGGCGGAAACAGTTCCTTTACAGGGACCTCTGTCTGCGGCGGCTCGGTTTCCTTTGGCGGAGCTTCTGTCTGCGGAGGTTCGGTTTCTTTTTCAGGAACCTCCGTCTGCGGCGGCTCGGTCTCTTTTACAGGGGCTTCCGTCTGCGGCGGCTCGGTCTCTTTTTCAGGAGCCTCCGTCTGCGGCGGATCCGTTTCCTTTTCCGGATCGGCCTTGTCGGTTTCCGGATTCGGTTTTTCTTCCTCCGGAGTATTTTTCCGCTCGATGTTTGTAAAACGGATATAAGGAGTCGGAGCTCCCGGCGTGCAGTTTACGACTGCGGCTGTTTCTCCGGCATCCCCGGCCTGCTCCGGTATGCTTACATATTCGGCGGCCGATTGGTTCAGCAGTGCCGCCGCCGTATCATAGGCTTCGTGCGCTTTCTGAACGATGTGAAGGAGTCCTTCCGTCATCTGCGAAATCAAAGCTTTCTGCCCGTTTTTCAGAAGGAAGGTCGCTGTGCCGTTCTGTGCGGATCCGCTCTTGTAATCCGGATGATCCGTCTGATAGGAGAAAGAACTTCCGTCTTCTGAAGTTACCGTGTATTCAAAATCAGGACCAGACCCGGATGACCCGTCTGCTGGGCTATTTCCATCCGACTGACCTGAGCCGGAGGCAGGAGAAGCAGCCGCAGAGCCTTCTTCCTGACTGCCGCCGGATGCGGAGGAACCCTCCGGCCCGCCGGAAACGGACTCCGCCGAGCAGATCAGTACGATCCTGTCATGATCCTTCTGCGTCTGGGTATATGTGTAGGTCCGTTTTTCCTGTGCAGAAGCAGGTGTATCCCCGCTTCCTTCTCCTTCAGCGTCATTTCCCCCATCGCCACGGGCAGTAGAGGTGAGATCTGTCTCAAAATGCTCCGGATCCGATGAAGATGCGCCGGACAGGCTGATCTTCGCGCCGGGAGGAAGCTCGTCCAGCGTGAAGGATTCACCGGCCGGAAGCGTCAGATGGCAGAGATCCGGGTCACTTTCATCCATGGAGATGGAAGCGCCGCTGCCGCCGCCTTCCTGTCCTGCAATCTGTTTTTCCAGACTGCTGTCGATGGCGTTCCTGTCTTCTTCATTTTCTGCCGTAAGGGACAGATCCACGGAGAGGTCAGGTGCCGCCGGGGTTCCAGACGAAGGATTATCGGAAGATCCGCCTTGTCCCGTTCCCGGCTGATCCGCAAAATCGTCCAGGCTGTATACCTCATTCCGGATGCTGATACTTCCGGAAGAGGGACTGCTGTCAGAAAGAAGCGGGCCGGAGCTGCTGCCGGCGGCGTCGGGAACTGCGCTGCTGTCAGAGGGAGCTGGAGCCTGGCCTTCCGGAGCCTGAGCTTCCGGAGCCTGTGCTTCCGCAGCCGGGAGATCTTCCGCCAGGATAAGTGATGAGAGGCCAGGTGCATTCTGCAGGAGAAGAAAGCCTGTGAGAAAGGCGGTCATATAGAGTCTCAGCCGTTTCCGGCTTTTGCTCCGCATTTTCCGTCGGCTGCAGACGTCCGGGCCGTAGTCAGAATGGTCCGGCATTTCCTTCCGCTGCCTGATTGCTGTTGAAAAGACATTATGATTTTTCATAACTGTTTCTCCTTTGAAAACAGGTTGAATTGTTTGACATACGTCAAAAATATACTGCAATTGCAAACTATTTCGGGCATGCATGCGGCGACAGTATATTGCCGGAAGAATTTTCTGACAATTATCAGGATGATCAAATGTCACATATACAATCTGTGATGTCCACCCGGAGAGGTATATTATGAGATAACAGCAGAAAAATATGTGATTTTAACACAAATAAACGAATAAAAGACATAAATTTCCGATTATTGATAAAATAGTCGGAGAGAATTTCTGCTGAATACCTGCCGGAGTGTGCTAAGATAAAAGGGAACTACG
Source organism: Lachnospiraceae bacterium UBA3845 (assembly GCA_002392705.1). GTDB lineage: Bacteria > Bacillota > Clostridia > Lachnospirales > Lachnospiraceae > Porcincola. Next base: position 12,446 of record DGHP01000125.1, read on the forward strand.
AAATAAAGCAGGGCGGATGCTGCGGCAGGCGGATGCCCCGGCTGATACAGAGAGGAATAACAGGTTATGAAAAAAGTGGTGCTTCTTGAACCGCTCGGCATCCCGGGCAGTGAACTTGTCGCAATGGTAAAGGATGCCGTCGCAGGCAGGGCAGAAGTGGTATATTATGATTCACGGAAAGAAGATATCCCGACCCTGATCGAGAGGAGCCGGGACGCGGACGCGGTTGTTCTTTCAAACTTCCGTTATCCCGGGCAGGTCATGGAGGCATGCCCGCATCTGGAATATGTCAATGTGGCATTTACCGGCTATGATCATGTGGATATGGCCTATTGCAGGGAAAAAGGGATTAAAGTCAGCAACTGCGCAGGATATTCCACTTCCGCGGTCGCGGACCTGGTATTCGGCATGGTGATCAGCCTCTGCCGCAGGATCATTGACTGTGACAGTGCCGTGAGGAGCGGAGGCACGAAAGCGGGGCTTGTGGGGCCCGAGCTGGAGGGGCTGACCTTCGGCGTGATCGGAACCGGCGCCATCGGATCCCGCGTGGCCGCCATCGCGCAGGCTTTCGGCTGCAATGTGATCGCGTATTCCAGGACAAAGAAGGATCTTCCTGGTGTCAGCTACGTGAGTCTGGATGAACTGATGGCGCAGAGCGATATCATTTCCCTTCATGTGCCGCAGAATGCGGAGACTATCGGCATGATCAGCGCTCAGAAGATTGCCCTGATGAAGCGGAGCGCGATCCTGATCAACTGTGCCCGCGGACCGATAGTGGACGCGGACGCGCTGGCGCAGGCTCTCAACAGCGGCGCCATCGCCGGAGCGGGGATCGATGTGTATGCGGCGGAGCCGCCCCTTGATCCGGACGATCCCCTTCTTCATGCAAAAAACACCGTGTGCACACCGCACGTCGCTTTCGCAAGCACGCAGGCCATGTATAAGCGGGCGGCGATTGTCTGTGAAAATCTGAAGGGCTGGCTGGACGGAGACATGAAAAATCTGGTCTGAAACATGCGCCGGGAAAAGGGTGAAACGGCTGAGGACATAAGTGCGGAAAAGGGCTTCTCATTCTCCCGAAATATGGTATGATGTGGGAGATTTAAAGATCCTGCCCGCAGACCGCTGTGAGGGGAGCCGCAGGCAGGAATCTTCAGGGAAACGCTGAGTTATTCTGATTGACAGCTTTTGATGCCGTAGAAACAGCGTTCCCCATATAATCTTGAAAGGATGTGAGCAGAGATGGCACAGGATATTGAATTCAGATATGATACACAGCTTCTGATTGACGGCGAGGATCTCGACGAGGATGAGGTGGCGGATTACTTTACCAGCCATTTTCAGGGAGACTGCCTGCTTGCGGTAGGCGGGGACGGAGATCCGATTAAGATTCATTTCCATACCAATGAGCCCTGGAAGGTGCTCGAATACTGCAGAAGTCTGGGCGAGATCTACGATATCGTGGTGGAGGATATGATCCGCCAGGCCAGAGGAGAGAAAGGCTGACCTGAGAAGGCTGCCGGACAGCATGGAAGCTGGCCTGATCCACGGATCCGCCGGCGGCGGCTGCGAACGGGCCTCCCGGACAGGAGAAAAACTGATCCTGTGCGGATCTGTCTCTCAGAACCCGGGGAAAAGATTCCCTTAGAAGAAGGGAAAGAGTTTTTCCACAAAGTAGTTGACAGGGAGAGACAGATCCGCTATATTATAAGCATAAAGATTGTACACAATCTAATTTTAAAAAATGGAAATTGCGTCTGGACAGATTTCAGCTCCGGATAAGCGCTGCATATGCAGCAGTTGTGCCGGACGGCCCGGGAGGAAGGCTTCAATATGAGTGAACGGTATGATATAGCGATAATCGGAACAGGACCTGCCGGCATATCAGCGGCGATTACCGCGAAGGTCCGCAATAAGAAGGTACTCCTGATCGGCAGCGCTTCCGTGTCGGACAAGGTCGGGAAAGCCCACATGATTCAGAACTATCCGGGACTGCCGGAGATCAGCGGAGCGGAACTGGCCGGGAAGCTGCTGGATCATCTGAAGGTCATGGAGATTCCGATTACAGACCGGAAGGTGACCGCGGTCTACGCGATGGGTGATTATTTCAGCCTGCAGGTTGACCAGGAGTTCCGGGAGGCATCGGCCGTGATCCTGGCCGGCGGCGTTTCCTTCGGAAAGCCTTTCCCGGGCGAGGATGAGAACCTCGGCCGCGGCGTGAGCTACTGCGCCACCTGCGACGCGGCTCTCTACCGGGGCAAAAGCGCGATTGTAGTCGGATACGCGCCAAAGGAGGAAGATGACGCCTCCTTCCTTGCGGAAATCGCTGAGAAAGTGTATTATCTGCCTGTATATAAAGAGGAGCCGCATTTTTTGGGAGACAGGATCGAGGTCGTACACGGCGCGCCGATATCGATCGAGAAGACGGGAGAAGGCATGAAGCTGAACATGAAGGACGGCAGCATTACGGCGGACGGAATCTTTCTTCTCCGTGAGAGCGTAGCGCCGGACAAGCTGGTCCCGGGCCTTGCCCTGGACGGCAATCATGTGAAGACAGACCGCAGGATGGCGACAAACCTGCCGGGTCTCTTTGCGGCAGGCGACATCACCGGGACGCCTTATCAGTACATTAAGGCGGCAGGAGAAGGGAACGTCGCGGCGCTGAGCGCTGTCTCTTATCTGGACAGCCTCAGAAAGAAGGCCTGAAGGCAGCAGCGTAAAGAACCCTGAGTTAAAAGAAAGAAAATGAAGAATCAAGGAGGATAACCATGAGCGTAAAGAAGATCAATGCACCGGAGTTTCAGTCAAGTATCGCAAGCGGCGTGGCAGTAGTGGATTTTAATGCGACCTGGTGCGGTCCCTGCAAGATGCTGGCACCGGTTCTCGAGGAACTGTCCGCGGAGATGGAAGGAAAGGCTTCCTTCTATGCGATGGACGTCGATGACAATCCGGAGATTGCCTCCGAATACGGCATCAGCAGCATCCCCTATGTCGCAGTATTCAAGGACGGCAAGCTGGTGGACGAGCAGATCGGATTTGTGCCGAAGCCGATGCTGAAGGGCTTTGTAGAGAGAAATCTGTAATCCGGTATCGCGGGGCCGGTCCGCTGAACTGACCGGAGCGCGCCGGCCGGTCCTCTGAACTGGCGGCAGCAGCTGTTATGCAGATTCTGCTTCAGTCGGAGCAGACAACAGACAAAAGTACATTCAGGAAAAAGGGTTTACGGGGCAGGCATGAAGTCTGCCCCGTTTTTGCGATGCCCCTGCCAGCCGCGGAAGCGGACAAAGAGATCCGCCTGTATGTGCGGATGCAATGCATTTTGAAGATCAAGCTACCATCCTTGCCTAAACTGTGATAAAGTATCTGTAATATCAGAGTTGCGTTTCACGACCTGTATCAATCCGATTCCGTTTTTTTCGTGTTTTCACGAAAAGCGGTCCTGCTTTCAGACAGGCCGGTGAACAGCAGCCGAATATGACGATGGAGGTTTGCAGCGTGAAGAAGCTTACCAGGAAAGTGATTTGGATGTTTGCGATCGGACAGCTGGGCTGGAGTACCCTGTCGGCGATCGTGACGAACTGGGTGATCAGTTTCTATCAGCCGGACAGCGAGATGCTGGAGGCCGGGCAGAAGATTTTTCTCCCGCAGGGCCGCGTGATTCTCGGCCTTGTTACCATACTGGGCGGGATCTATGCGCTGGGAAGGCTTTTTGACGCCGTTACGGATCCGTGGATCGCGAACCTGTCGGACCGCAGCACGAACCCGAAAGGGAGAAGGCTTCCTTTCATGCGCAGGGCGGCCATCCCGCTGACCCTAGCCACAGTCCTTGTCTACTGGTCGCCGGTGGACGGGGAATCACCGGTGAACGGTGTCTGGGTCCTTGTCATGATGCTTCTGTTCTATCTGTTCATGACGGTATACTGCACGCCTTATAACGCGCTGATTGCAGAGCTTTCCGGGACCCAGGAGGAACTGACCGCGATCTCGACCGCGATTTCCTTCACCTTTATCTTCGGAAGCGCCCTGGGCTACGCCTGTCCCTTTATCTGGGGAGCGCTGACGCCTTCCCTCGGCCGTGTTATGGCGATCCGCGTGACCTTTATCGTGCTTGCCCTCTTCGCCCTGGTCTGCCTGCTGGTGCCGACCTTCACGATCAATGAGCGCGATTATGTGGATATTCATCCTGTGCAGGGCAATGCATTCAGTTCTCTGACCAAGACCTTTGCCAATAAGGATTTCCGCGTGTTTGTCGCTTCGGACATCATGTACTGGGTGGCGGTCACCATGTTCCAGTCCGGCCTGACTTTCTTCATTACATCGCTTATGAAGCTGCCGGAGACGATGAATACCATCCTCTATATCGGCATGACTTTCCTGTCCGTGCTCCTGTATGTGCCGGTCGGAAAGCTGACCCATCGCTTTGCGAAAAAGACCCTGATCACATACGCCTTCTGCCAGTTTGCCCTGGTTTATCTTGTGACCGCGCTCTCAAGGGGCGAAGCCGGGACCAATAAAGGCATGCTCTTCGGCGTCCTTGTCATGGTGCTGGCGGCGCTTCCGATGGCGATTCTGGGCATTCTGCCGCAGACAGTCGTCGCCGACATAGCCAAAAGCGACGAGGCGGAGACGGGCGAGAATCACGACGGGATGTTTTTCGCGGCAAGGACCTTTGCCATGAAGCTGGGACAGTCCCTGGCGGCGATTCTCTTTACCAGTTTTGCGACGATCGGCGCGTCCAGCGGCTTCGGCTACCGGATCGCGGCCATGTGCTCTTTTATTCTCTGCCTGCTGGCGGCGGTCCTGATGACCCGCTACAATGAAAAGAAGGTCATGGGCCTGCTGGGCGTGAAGAGAGGATAAGGGAGAGAAGAATCAGATTTTTACTGAGTTATTTCTAAGAAACGGAGGAAACTGCGAATGGAGCATTCCTGTGTGCTGGTGATACCCGCACTGAATCCCCCCTACAGTTTCGTTGAATATACAGCCTCCCTGAAAGAAGCCGGTTTTTCCAGGATCCTGGTCGTGGACGACGGGAGCCGCACGGACAGACTGCCGGTGTTCATGAAGCTTGAACGCATGGGATGCATCATCCTCAGGCATGAGCAGAATCAGGGGCAGGGCGCGGCTCTGAAGACCGGTTTCCGGTTTTATATGGAGCATTTCAGGGAGAAGAGCGACGGAATCATCACGCTGAATACGGACCGGATGGTTCCTGTGGGGGATGTGCTGAAGATCGCCAGCTCCCTGCATAACGAACAGCGCATGGGATCCTACGCGCTGGTCATGGGGACCCGTGATTTTTACAGCCGCCGGGTAACGGATTACGATTTCAACATGAATAAAGTGATGCGGCTGCTCTATCACATGCTTATGGGCGTGCATCTGGAAGATCCCCTTTCCGGGATCTTCGGCATCCCGGATCTGAGAGTGCAGCAGTGTCTTGACATACCGGGAGACGGCTACGCCTATACGACCTCCCTGACCATGTCCTTTGAGAAGGTCGGATTCCTTCAGGTGCCGGTCGCGTATTCTTCCATGGATCCGGAGGCGGAGGGAAAGTTCCGCAAGGGGCTGGATACGGTCCGGATCCTCTTTACCATTTTCAAAAAGTTTATCCTTTACTCCATTACTTCGGTGATCGCAAGCATTGTCGACCTGATTATGTTCGGCATTTTTACCGGGCTTACTTTCCGGGGAAATGCCATGGCGATCATATACGGCACGGTGCTTGCCAGGGTGATTTCCGCTTCGGTGAACTACCTGCTGACCAAGAATTTTGTCTTTCATTTCAAATCCGACGCGGCCCAGACCCAGGCAAAATCCGCAGGGATGTTCATGGCGCTGTCCGCCGTGCAGTGTATCCTGAGCGCTGTATCTGTTTACGCACTCAAGATCCTGCTGAACGGGAACGCCGTCGGTATAAAGGCATTCGTCGATATGTTCCTGTTCTTCGTCAGCTATAAGGTACAGCACAAGTACATCTTCAAGGACGACAGAAAGAAAAAGGAAGATGAGAAGCTTGTAAGAGAAGAGCAGATGCGGCAGGAGCAGGAGCTTTTAAAGGAAGAGGAGACCGGGGCGGAAACACAGGTGGAAGCCCGCGTGCAGAATGAGAGCTGAAAAAGGAGCCGGATATGGATGGACTGAAGCTTTACCGCAGGCGAATCATCCCCCAGGAATGCATTCTTCTGGAAGACGATATTCTTCTGTACCGTGACAACGAGGTGATTATCACAAAGTGGAATACCATCCGACCCAAGAAAACCCTTTCCCATGGCTATTCCTGCTACTTCCTGGAGCGCGGCTTCAAAGTAAGCAAGTTCTATGACCATGACGACCGGCTGATCAGCTGGTACTGCGATATTATCGATACGGCATGCAGCAGCGAAGACGGAACAGAGACCTATATTTTCACGGATCTTCTGGCGGACGTGGTTGTCTACCCGGACGGCAGGGTGCGCGTCGTAGACCTGGATGAGCTGGCGGACGCGCAGAGGGATCATCTGATTCAGCCAGAAGAACTGCAGGCGGCGCTGCGGCATCTGGACAAGCTGCTGACCATTATCTACAAAGGGGCGTTCTCCACACTTCAGAAATATGTGGACGATCAGGAGAGACTTGACAGAGAACGGTCAGGAAGCCCCTGAGATACGGAAACCCGGATACGGACGGCATCCGAAGAACTCTCCGGCAATCCGGGAGCGGCCGGAAGAGAAAGACCGGGAAATGAAAAAGACAGCGGAAAACAGGCTGCCGGAATAAGAATAAAGGGAACAGAGACAGCAGATTTCACGATACTCAAGGTTTATACAATATCTGAGCAGGAGGAGCTGTGATGATACAGGATGCGATCGCCAGGCTGGTTCAGTATGGCCTGGCTACAGGACTGATTGAAAAGGATGACGCTGTATGGGCGGCGAATCATCTTCTGGAAATATTGTGCATCGATGTGCTGGATGCGAAGACTGAGCAGGCTATCCGGGATTTTGACCCGTCGGATAAGAGCGTTATAGAGGAACTGCCCCGGATTCTCAATGAATTCTGCAATTACGGCGTAACCATCCGCCGCCTGGAGGAGGATTCCATCACTTACAGGGACCTGTTTGACACACAGATCATGGGAGCCCTGACGGAGCGGCCGTCCTCTGTTATCCGCAAGTTCCGTACCCTTTACGCGGAGGATCCCCGGAAGGCGACCGACTGGTACTACAGATTCAGCCAGGATACCAACTATATCCGCCGGGACCGGATCGCGAAGGACGTGCGCTGGCTGGCGGAGACCGAATACGGCGACATGGATATTACAATCAACCTGTCGAAGCCGGAAAAGGATCCGAAGGCGATCGCCGCGGCCAAGTACGCAAAGCAGACCTCCTATCCCAAGTGCCTGCTCTGCTATGAAAATGAAGGCTATGCCGGCCGCGTGAACCATCCGGCCCGGGAGAATCACCGTGTGATCCCGATCATGATCGGCGGGAAAGAGTGGTGCCTGCAGTATTCCCCCTATGTCTATTACAACGAGCACTGCATCGTCTT
>DGHP01000008.1:0-1743 GCA_002392705.1 Lachnospiraceae bacterium UBA3845
TACTTTGTATTCTACCATAAAACAGAACAATTACAAGTTTATTTTCAAATAATTTATGCCTGCAAACCGGTCCGCCCGGTCTGCAGGCATTATGCTCAATATATAACTGCGTCGCCGGAAGCCAGGTCAGACCATAGTTCCGGCGGCGAATCATTTATTTCAGAATCAGCACATTGAAGGAAGCCTTCGGAAGAAATGCTTTCGAGGCATCCGTCACAGCGATCTCCTTCGTAACAACGCGGTCCGGGTCATCGATCGTATTGATCTCCTCGAGCCTGTCACCATAGACGGCCAGATGCTTCACCAGCTTCCTGTCGCCAAAGCCCTGCAGCTGCAGCGCAAGCTCCACGTCCTCCACTTCATCACAGTTTATCGCGAACACATGGACTTCATCCGCCTTCTCATCGTAGATGACCGCGGTCTGTACCAGATTGGCTTCGCCGTAGATACTCTGGAAAGTCTCCGTCTCCATGGCCGGGCGGATGGCTTTTCCTCTGCCATAGCGGCTGAGCAGCTCGAAGGGATAATAGGTTGCCTGCTTAAAAGAGCCGCCGCCTTTTACAGTTGTGATCGGGGCAATGACATTGATCAGCTGCGCGAGGCAGGCGATCTCCACATGGTCGCAGTTGTTCAGCAGAGAGATTCCCAGGCCCCCCAGGACCACCGCATCCAGAAGGGAATACTTTTCCTGCAGGATCGGCGGAGCGATCTCCCATTTTCCGGCGGAAGTAATCTCGAAGGTGGTCATCCCGTTCAGGTCCGCCAGGCTGTCGAGCTTGATATCCTGGAAATTCCAGACATTCCACTCGTCAAGGCAGATCTTGATCTCCCTCTTCTTTTTGCACTGGGCCTGCACATAATCCAGAACTTTCACACTGTTCTTGATATGCTCGTCCATCTGCTTCCAGGAAGCGAGGTAATTGGAGACGCCCTGGCCCGGATTCAGCGTATAATTGTGGGTGGACAGATAATCTACCTGGTCATAGAGGCTCTTCAGCATGATGCGGTCCCACTCCAGATAGGTGGGCAGCATGTCATAGCTGCTTCCGCAGGCGATCAGATGGATCGACGGATCCACCCATTTCATGATCTTGGCCGCCTCCAGGGCCTTCTTCGCATAATCCTCCGCAGAAAGATGGCCTGCCTGCCAGGCACCCTCCATCTCATTTCCGAGGCACCAGTATTTGATATTGTAAGGCTCCTTGCTTCCGTTTTTGATCCGCAGATCGCTCCAGTAGGTTCCGCCCGGATGATTGCAGTATTCCACCAGGTCCCCCGCATCCTTGATGCTGCCGGTCCCGAGATTGACCGCGATCATGGGCTCCACGCCGACCTTCCGTGCCCATCTGCAGAACTCATCAATACCGAATTCATTTGTCTCGATGGAACTCCATGCATACTCCATCCGCTTCGGCCGGCTTTCCTTCGGACCGATCCCGTCATGCCAGTCATAGCAGGAAACAAAATTTCCTCCCGGATAGCGGATAACCGGAACGTTCAGTTCCTTCACCAGCTCCATCACATCCGTGCGGAAACCGTCCTCATCCGCCAGCGGATGGCCCGGTTCATAGATCCCACTGTAGATACACCTTCCCAGATGCTCTGTGAATGACGAAAACATCTTATCATCGACATTTCCGACAGGGTAATGAATATCCGTGTAACAGACTGCCTTTTTCATATCTGTTCCTCCTACCACATTCCATACCGGATCACCGGCAGACCTGATCGTTCCATACCGGA
>DGHP01000008.1:1806-4108 GCA_002392705.1 Lachnospiraceae bacterium UBA3845
CTGATCGTTCCATACCGGACCATCGGCAGACCTGATCGTTCCATACCGGACCACTGTCAGACCTGATCGTTCCATATCGGACCACCGGCCCTTTCCTGCCGGTCCCAGGCGGTAAAAAACCAGATGAATCAGTATTTCTCTTATACTCTCACATCATCCTCTGTAACAAGCTCCCGGATCGACTCCGGCAGCCCCGTCCATTTCCCGCGGCGGGCCCGGTCATTCTCGATCCATTCATCCAGCGTAAGCGGCGTATAGTCCGAATACATACAGAAGCAGTTGATCATCTGGGAGGGTATATGGCGGGCCTTTCCGTCGAAATCCTCGATCACCAGCTGCCGCGTCATCTCCATGAAAGCATTGATCAGACGCTCGTCATGTGTGTTGTGAACATGCCCGTAGAGCATCCATGTTTTCGGATTCCCCTGCCTGTCCAGGTGATACTGGCCGTTATAGCACATGATCGGATAATGGCACAGAATCACTTTCCTGCCCTTGTCATGCAGCTCCGCATAGGGCTTGATCCATACAAAACGGCTTGCGTCAAACTTACGGTTTGCCAGAAAGCGGTCATGATTCCCCTCGATCAGATACAGCTTCCCGTTCAGTTTCTGAAGCAGCTCATTGGTCTGCTCCGCATTTCCCCACGAGAGGTCCCCGAGAATGATCACCTCGTCATTCTTCCGGACTCTTCCATTCCACTTTTCAAGCATATATGCGTTCATCTCCTCCACCGAAGAGAAGCCGCGCATATCCATCTTTCTGTTCAGCCCCCCGTGGAAAAAATGCGGATCTGAAATATAATATCTCATACGCACTTTCTCCCTTCCATTTACCGTAAAACCCCAGTAAACGCAGAGCCTTCGCAAAACAAAAGGCCCGGCATGCCCACGACAGATGTCATGGAACGCGCCGGGCAATCATTTTTACCTGTGTTTTCTCCTCCGGATGTCATCATCCGATGCTGTCATGTCCCCCCAGACGCACTCTCAACTTAAATCTAACATGCGCCTGAACGCTTGTCCAGCGCTTTGATGCCAGTTCGCGCCGGTATATTCTCAGGCCCTCCGGCCGCCGTACGATGCAGAGCCCCTCCGGCACACAGGTCATAGCCGCTGCCGGATCTGTGCCCTCCGAACACTGTGCATCACAGGACGCCTCCGGGACATCCGTGACAGTTCTTTCAGTCCTTCTTTCCCAGGACAAATACCACGATCACCATCAGGACGATCGAAACCGGAAGTGCTGCCAGAGCCGGAAGACCGTTCACGGCAAAGATTCCGGCAAGCAGATAGCCGACCGCGGATACAGCGGCAGCCGTCATCGCGTAGGGCAGCTGCGTGGAGACATGATTGACATGCTCGCACTGTGCACCCGCGGAGGACATGATCGTCGTATCGGAAATCGGCGAGCAGTGGTCGCCGCACACCGCGCCTGCCATGCAGGCCGCGACGCAGACGATCGAAATCGGATTGCCCGCGGACCACGGGAAGGCTTTGAGAACGATCGGGATCAGGATACCGAAAGTGCCCCAGCTTGTTCCGGTTGCGAATGAAAGAAATACGCCGATCAGGAAAATGACGCAGGGCAGGAACATCTGCAGTCCCTTTGCGGAATTGTCGATGATGCCCGCGACAAACTCATCCGCGCCCAGGTAGGACGTCATGGAATTCAGGGACCATGCGAAAATCAGAATCATGATCGCCGGAACCATGGCCTTGAAGCCCTCCGGAATCGAGTCCATCGCCTCTTTGAAGGTGAAGGACTTTCTGAGCAGATAATAGATAATGGCGAAGATCAGGCCGAAGGCCGAACCGAGCATCAGACCGACCGACGCGTCGGAATTCGAGAACGCGTCGATGAAATTCTCTCCGCTGAAGAAGCCGCCGGAATAGATCATGCCGACAACACAGCAGGCCACAAGAACAACGATCGGGAGCACCAGGTCAAGAACGCTGCCCTTTCCCTCCGGAACATTGTCCTGGATCCCCTCATAGGGATTACTGCCGGAGAACAGGTCGCCCTTTTCCTTCGCGTTGCGCTCATATTTTGCCATCGGGCCATAATCCACCTCTCTGGCCGTGAGCGTCACCATCATAACCAGTGTCAGCAGCGCATAAAGATTATAGGGGATGGTCCGGATGAACAGAGCCAGTCCGCTTCCATCCTCCACATAACTGGAAACAGCCGCAGCCCAGGAAGAAATCGGCGCAATGATACAGACCGGAGCCGCTGTGGCATCAATCAGATATGCCAGCTTCGCCCTGGAGATTTTATGACGGTCCGTAACCGGTCTCATGAC
>DGHP01000008.1:4220-4951 GCA_002392705.1 Lachnospiraceae bacterium UBA3845
CGTCGCCAGCTGGGCACCCACACGGCTTTTGATATGGTCCTGGGCCCAGCGTCCGAAAGCCGCCGAACCGCCTGCCTTGTTCATCATCGCCACGATGGCTCCGAGCATGACCAGGAATACCAGAATACCCACATTATAGGAATCCGCCACGGACGCGACGATTCCATCCGAAAAGACATGGACGACCGTCTTCTCAAAATTAAAATTCGCCGCGAACAGACCGCCCACCACGATACCGATAAACAGCGAGGAATAAACCTCCTTTGTGAGCAGCGCCAGGCAGATCGCGATCAGCGACGGGACCAGCGACCATGCTGTGTTGTAGAAATGCGAGGTCGCCGCGATCTCCTCCGCCGCGTCCTCCGCCAGTACCGGCATTACAATGCCAAGCGCCAGAACCGCTCCGGTCAGAACACCCGGTACAAGAACCCTGTTCCGAAAACCCTTCTTCATACTTCCTCCTCCTTAAGTCCGTTCATGAGAACCCATGCGCCGGCCGCTCCGCCTGCTGCCGGTTCGGGACTGAGCAATGAATCCTTCTGCCTTCAGCAGGAGAGCTCGCGTATTTCTCCTGACGTCTGCAGAATTGTCGCTTCATCCGTTTACCGCAGTAAAGCGACGGTCAAAAAACAGGGAGCCCTGTCCTCAAAGACAGCGCTCCACTTTGAGTCTCATGAGGGTTGTCTGCCCGTAAAAAGCAGCAAAAACTCATTCCCATTATCGCAAAAAAT
>DGHP01000182.1 GCA_002392705.1 Lachnospiraceae bacterium UBA3845
GTTATGACGCAGCAGGACGGTCCGCTGGTGATGTATGATGAGAGCAGAGATCTGATCAGTTCCGGTTTCTCTGATGGGAAAGCTTTTCCGGCAGAATCAGCGGCAGATCATAACAGCAGCATACAGAAACGTTTAAGGAATTTAGGATGAAATACATTTTGGATGAGAGGTATCGTCTGCGGGGATCTGTGATATCATCCGGAGATATGGACTGGATCGTTATGATCGGGAGCATAGTGGTTCTGGCTCAGGCGCTGATCCGGTCGTGGTGAAGGAGCAGAAGGTGTCTGCAGCAGCGGTGGAGACTGTGATGGAGCCGGTGAAGAGTGCTGCTGGTAAGAAGCAGTATGTTGTGCAGACCGAGGCATTTGCCTTCAAGGGGAATGCCAGGAGGATGGCAGCGGAACTGGAAAAAGCAGGAATCTGCACATATATCAGGGAAAGATGACAAAGAAAACGCCTTCTGGCATGAAACATTTGCCGGAAGGCGTTTTTCATTTTTGTCTGTTTGTCCCGATAAGCTGCGGGGGTGCAGTGGTAATAGCGGGTGAAGCTGCGGTAGAAGCTGCTGACCGTGGCGTAACCCGTAGCTGCGGCGATTTCTTCGATGGTAATGTTTTCACGCATCAGTAAAAGAGCGGCACGCTCCATGCGGAGCTTTGCAATCAGATCGGAATAGCTGATGCCGGTGCTGTTTAAAACAATGCGTCGGATCTGTTTTTCACTGTAGTGAAATTCTTCTGACAGATCCTCCAGTCGAACGGTGGCAAAGTCCGTCTGAATTCGATTAAGGATAGCAGAATACTCATGTTTCCAGAAAAAATCCTCTGAGCGCGGCAGGCGGACGCTGCCCTCGTACCGGCGCAGCAGAAGAACGAGGCAGGCGCTCATATACGCGTTCATGAGCTTGCCGCTGTATTCCTGAATAAATTTGCATCAACCCGGAAAAGAAAAAGGAGGAGACGCTATGGCGACCCTGCAGAATTCAAAACTCTTTGCCTCTCCAAAAATGGACTCCCGTATCACATCAGCCAATACCCAGAAAAGCGAAATGTGGCTGGGTTATTTTGCGGGCCCCTGCTTCGTGTACATGGTTTACTACGAGGTGGCAGGCACTTATCTGACACAGTTTTATACGGATGTACTGAAGATATCGTAACAAGGGGTATAAAAGAATTTGACAGCCAGTGGAGATGTAGTTCTCTTCTGGCTGTTTTTTTACTCAAAAATCGGAATATATGCTCTCCAGGAACTTTAGGGAGTATCATAGCTCATCCATCTGCACGAAATTCCGGAAGCGAATATGACGTACAGTACTGGTGCTGAAATCAATATCATCATTTGTAATCACGATCTTCTGACAAGAGTTGTCCAGTTTTGTAAAAGCCCCAAATTCCCTCTCATAGGCCTTCTCTTCAGCCACAGAGAAGGCAACCTGAATATAGTATTGCTTATTACCCTTATTGGCTACAAAGTCAATTTCCTGGGAACCATCATGATATACCTGGAGATTATAACCCATATAGAGGAGTTCGTTATAAACGATATTCTCGAAGTTATGGGTGAGATCGTATCGATTATTCATGACGCGGATGGAATTCAAGGCTACATCTTCATCATAAACCTTGAGATAGTATTCCAGCTCGCGTTTGGACTTGGCAGAATACTTTTTTACTGTCGCTATCGCATAGGCCTCTTCCAGATATCCGATATACTTGGTGATCGTAGTGACAGAACAGGGCAGGCCTGTTCCTCTCATATATTTCTCCACAGATCGGGCTGAAAGGATCCTTCCGTTCGACAGGAATATAAAGTTGGCCAGTCGTTTAAAGACCTCGGTTTTCCGGATTTTATATCGGTTAATGATATCGTTCAGAATAATGGTTTCATTCAGCTCGTTCAGATAGATCCGCTGGCCGCTCTCGCCGCTGTATTCGATTCGTTTCGGAAAGCCGCCCCATATAATATAATCGGTGAGCGAGACGTCCTTTCCGAGTTCTTTCCCGTATTCAGCCAGTTCTCTATATACAAAGGGGCGAACCCGGAAAGGCACATATCTGCCTGATAGTTCTTTTGTAAACTCCCGGGACAGAAGCTTGGAGTTTGAGCCGCTGATAAAAACAGAACAGTTTCTGATCCGAAGTGTTCTGCATGCTCCTGCCCATCCGTCTACTCTCTGGACCTCATCAAGAAACACATAGCACAGTGATTCCTTGCGATGACTGTCAATATAGTTCAGAAGTGCCATTTCATCCGGAATGGTATTCAAGACAGCAGTATCCTCGAAATCAAGGAAAATGATATTGTCTGACCGCTCCCTGATCTCTTCCAAAATTTGATTTAAGATAACGGATTTTCCGCACCGGCGAATACCGGTAATAACTTTGATCAGATCCCCGTCATAGAATTCCCGGATAGGTTCTATATACTTTTCTCGTTTAATCATTTCCTGCGTCTCCTGACAAGTATTTTCGATCCTACTGGACATTTTAGCGCATGAAGCCAATATTGTCCACTGCTACTGGACGATATTATTAAATGCTGAAAAATTGTCCAGTAGGATTTTCTGCCATGGTTTCTACAACTCTATCATACTTGGAGCAGGTCACATATCGGAATTCGGCGGCTATTCCTGGCATATACCCGGGCACAGCTGGGGAAAGGATGAATTCGGATACAGGAGGTATCATTCCCGGGAAATCCTGACGGAGGAGATTGTGAGGCTCTGGAAGAGGGATCTGATCGGGAATATTGAAAACGGACTGAGCGCTTCTGTCTATACAGAAGTATCCGACGTGGAGGATGAAACAAACGGCTTGCTGACATATGACCGGGAAGTCCTCAAGGTCGACGCCGGAAAAATGAGGCAGATCAACAGGCAGCTGGCAGAAGCGTTTGACAGGGCGGTCGAGAGGGGAAAGAGCATTGTCAAATGAAAAAGCAGTGTACGCCTGCATCTATTACGGTGAGGCTTTTTGTCCGGGCGGGATCGCGGACTGCTGTCATCGCAGAAAGGGATCCTGTTGGATTTGGGAAGTGATTTATTGTATAATATAAGATATTTATAAACCTAACACTCAGAAAGGACAATCATGACGAACGAAGAACTGAAAAAAATCCGCGAAGACAAGGGACTCAAAAAAGGAGAATTTGCAAAACTTCTGGGCGTTACGCCCATGATTTACGGCAGGTACGAAAGCGGAACTCTGGTGATCCCGGAGAAGGTGGAACATGCTGTTGGAGCGCTGGAAGGGAACGGGAGCAGTGATAAGACTGTGGAGGCCAATGTGGCTGCCGTGAGCGATGCGGCAGCAGCAACAGCGATCGAAATCAAAAAGAAGACAAGGGCAGCAGGACGTAAAGCCAGGGAAAAGGTGATGGACACAGTGGACGCTGTGGCCGACAATGATAAAGTCGTCGCTGCTGAGATAGAAACAAAAAAGAAGGTCCGCAAGGCCGGGCGTAAGGCTAAAGCCGCTGCCGGGAATATAGCCGAAGCAGTCAGAAAGAACACATCAATTATGATTCAGTCCCAGCTTGGCGGCATGATCACGCCGGAGGAAGTGCTGCAGCGGATCCCGGAGAACTGTGATGCGGTTTATATCAAGCCGGAAGAGAACAAGGCTTACTGGGTAAAGGGCCTCGAGAGCGGATGCGTCAATCTGTGGTAAATGCGGTATAATTTTTTACAGTCCGGATGCGATTCGGGCGGGGTCAATTCTCGTCATGGCAAAACCTGATGCTGCTGTTCGGGCGGGGTCAATTCTCGTCATGGCAAAACCTGATGCTGCTGAATCGTGAGGACAGATTCAGCAGATGCAGTCTTGTATCCCGGTTTTCCAGCAACAGAATGCCCAATGCATCCCAGATGGTCACGGTGGCGGTAGTATCGCTGATGTAGAGAAAGATGTCATGCATCAGGCCGCCATCGGGCCATTGCCTCCCTGAGGCATTCCCCTCTAATCCCGCCCGGCTCCGGATTGTGGATCGGGCAGTAAATGCTGGCGGCAAAGATATCATCCCTTTCTTCAGCGGCACCGATCTTATCCAGATACGGCTTATATGAAGGATCATTTCCGCCTCCTTCCGGCGCGCGGGGCGCCGGAAGTTTTCAGTGATAAAGCCAGATGCTGCTGTCATGCCCGTCCGGGCAGATGTATCCTATGGAAGCGATAAAAAGATTACACCCCGAGAAGTTCGGCAAAGCTCTTCAGAGCACCGTCCGTATTATGCGCCAGAACGCGTGTCGCCAGAACCTTGCCCAGCTGTACGCCCTCCTGGTCGAAGCTGTTGACGTTCCACAGGAAGCCCTGGAACATGAATTTGTTTTCATAATGAGACAGCAGGGCGCCGCAGGATTCGGGTGTCAGTTGTTCGCCGATGATGATGCTGGAGGGACGTTCGCCTGCGAAGCGTTTTGCCGGGTTCTCATCGTCCTTGCCGCAGGCGAAGGCAACAATCTGGGCGGCCACATTGGCGCACAGTTTCTTCTGGCTGCTGCTTCCCTTCACTTCGACATCTGTTTCATTCTGGCTTTTTCTAAAGCCGATGAACTGCAGAGGAATGATTTCGGTTCCCTGATGCAGAAGCTGATAGAAGGAGTGCTGGCCGTTTGTTCCGGGCTCGCCGAAGATCACTTCGCCGGTCTTGTAGTTTATGGGCTCGCCGAAGCGGTTTACGGATTTACCGTTGGACTCCATGGAGGCCTGCTGGAGATGAGCAGGGAAGCGGCTCAGAGCCTGGGAGTAGGGCAGAAGGGCTGTAACGCCGTAGCCGAGCACATTGCGCTCATATACGGAAATCAGGGCATCCATCATCGCCGCATTCTTCATCGGATCCGGGCAGGCCGCGGTCTTGTCTTCCTCTGCCATGCCGTTCAGGAAACGGGCAAAGATGTCAGGACCGAAGGCGAGGGAGAGGATGGCGCCGCCAACTGCCGATGAGGTGGAATATCTTCCCCCGATGTAGTCGTCCATGAAGAATGCTGCCAGATAGCCGCTGCTGGAGGCCATGGGCGAAGTCTCGCTGGTGACTGCCAGCATGTGCTTTGAAGCATCCAGGCCTGCTTTTTCAAGCGCATCCTTCACAAACATCTCATTCGTCAGCGTTTCAAGCGTGGTACCGGACTTGGAGACGACAATGAACAGCGCATGGGGAAGATCGACTTCGCGGAGGACGCCGACCGGGTCATCCGGATCCACATTGCTGATGAATTTTGCTTTCATCTTCAGGGTGTCATGTGTGATCGCCCAGTTCTCCAGTGCCAGGTAGATGGCTCTGGGACCGAGGTCGCTGCCGCCGATTCCGATCTGAACGACCGTTGTGAACTTCTCGCCGTTTTCATTGGTGATCTCACCGGCATGTACCTTGCCTGCAAAGACGGCGATCTTATCCTGCTGTTCCTTATAGAAACTGCGTTTGTCGACGCCGTCCGCCGTTACGGGATCGCCAAGCTGGCCGCGCGTCAGCTGATGAAGCACACGTCTCTTTTCGCCGGTATTGATGACGGCTCCGTTGTACAGTTCTCTGAACTTCCCGGAAAGCTGTGCTTCTCCGGCAAGCGCAGCAAGTTTTTCAAGGATCGCGTCGTCGACCTTTTTGGCTGCATAGTGATAGGTGAGGCCGGCAGCCATGGGGATCGCGTATTCAGCCACGCGCGCGGCGCCGTTCTCTCCTGCCATCAGTTCGGAGAGCTTTAAGCTGTCTTTGGTCTTCAGCAGTTCCTGATAGGATGAAAGAGTGTCCAGATTATTCCACGAAATCATAATTGAAATGCCTCCTCTCATAAGCTGGGTAATAATATATTTTAACATAACATAATCCGGAACCGCCCGCAAGCACGCTTTGACGCTGCACCGGGGACTGCAGGGACGGAACTGATTCTCATGATTGCGTTGCGGACTGTCCGGACATGTGAGATAATTTGTACGATTACAGCGCCGCAGGACTGCCCGCAGGCCGTGCCTGCAGGAGTGGTCAGGAACATCCGGCTCCCTCCCTGATCCGGAATTAAAATGCAGCAAGTGATCCGGAACTGATAATGCAGCAAGTGATCCGGGACTGATAATGCTGCATTTGAACCGGAGCTGAGATGCTGCATTTGAACCGGAGCTGAGATGGAGCCCGTCATCCGGAACTGAAAGCACCAAATGGAGTATATGGTATGGAAAGAAGAGAGCCCGCTGCTGCTGCCTGCAGACCCGGAAGAAAAGAAGTCCTTGTCCTCGTCCTGATGTTTGCGGCAGCCGCCGCTCTGGCCGGAATCGTGATTGTATACAGAAATCTTCTCGGGCAGAAACCGCTTTATCATCTGGAGTCCGTCAGCGAGATGGCCTTTGGATCTGAGGGGAATACTCTGGTAATCGATAACGGCAAAAAAACGCTGCTGCTTCTGAACGGGGATGGGAAGCTGAAAAAACGATACTACGGCGGAGAAGAGCGGGATGTGTTTTATTACGCCGCTCATTCCGCCCAGACTTCCGACGGCAGTATCTATCTGGCGGATATCAGCTACGGGAAAAGAGGAAATCTGCTTGACCGCGAGCGCCTGATCCGGATGAGCGGTTCCGGCCGAGAGATCCTGTATGAGATTGACTATACCCCGGAGGATGTGGAGAACACTCCGCTGCAGTACGGCTATATCGTGGAATTGCAGGAGTATCAGGATGAGATATATTTCACCCTGAACTATCCGGACCGGGTGGAGGTAAAGAAAGCAGATTCCGCCGGCCGGATAACGGATGTGGCCGTCTTTGCCATGGACGGCGTGAGGACGGACGCCGCATATGACATAAAAAGCGGAGCGCTTACGGTTGCGGAACGTACCGGAACGATCCGGATGTATGACAGTGCCGGAAGCAGCTCCATCCTGGTAAAAGGGGAGGGCGGAATGCCCTTTGATATGGCTGCCCGCAGCGGCGAGGTCTATTACACGGAACTGACCGATATGACTGTCCGCCATTTTTCCGTCGCGGACCCCGAAAAGCAGCAGGTTTTTTATCAGTCGGACTGTCTTCTTTATCAGCTTGATGTGTCAGCGGACGGCAGGGAAGTTCTGGCAACGGATAATCTTGGTTTTTACAGGCTTCACGTGGACGGAAGCGGTACATGCATCTCTTCTGAATATGTGGATTCGGCAGGATGCGTATACTATCCATGGGTCATCGTGCTCTGGGTGTTTCTGATCGCTTCTGCCCTGATCTTTGCGGCAATTGCCGCAAGGATGCTGCATTGGCTCGTGCTTTCGGTTCTCTCCAATGAAAACGCCATGCGGGTAATGCTGATCATCATAACCTGCCTGGCAGTATTCTTTATCCTTTCCTATATGCTGCTCGGCCGGCTGCTGGATGCCAGTAGATCTGCCAGTGAAAAGCAGACTTCTCTTTTTTCCGAGCTGCTGATGCTGGAACTGGAGCCGGAGGAGGTGTCACGGCTGCGTTCGCCAGCTGACCATGACACTGAGCTCTATGCGCGGATCAAAGCCCCCCTGGATATGCATATCTGGGATTATTATGAAAAGGGTGAGTTCTATTACTATGTAATCTACCGGATTATGGACGGGAAGATCGCCTATCTGATGGATTTCGAGGATACGCTTCCGGTTACCTGTCCTGTATACGCAGATGATCCTGAGAACAATGTATACGCCAGGGTCATGCATACGGGAGAGAGCTTCATTACTTCGGAGATCAGCTCATACGGAGCCTGGACCTTTATACTTTCTCCGATCCGGGATTCGGATGGGAATATCATTGCCCTGCTGGAAGTGGGGCAGAGCCTCGATGCGATTGAACGCGGCCAGGCGGAGCTTCGCAGGGAACTGCTGATCAATGCCGCTGTCAGTACGGTCGTTCTGACCATGCTTCTTCTGGAGCTGATCTTCCTGATCGGATTCCTGCAGAAGAAGACGAAGCTTGATCATCTGGATGACGTGGAGTCGGTGCCGGTACGTACGATTATGTTTATTTCCTACCTGGCTGATTCCATGCAGGATGCTTTCATTGCGATTCTGTGCAGCCAGCTCTACGGCGGCGGTCTTCCGGTTTCGGACAGCGTGGCGATTGCCCTCCCGATGTCTGCACAGCTGCTGATGATGGCCGTCATGTCATTTTTCGCGGGAAGACTGACAGAGATTTTCGGTTCAAAGAAGGTGATCTCGACCGGGATGCTGATACAGATGGCGGGCTTTATCTGCTGTTTCGCGGGCGGGAATTATCCGGCGATTCTGCTGGGCAAGATGCTGATCGGATGCGGCATGGGCCTTGTATATGTCGGATGCAACACCGCGGCGGCAGCGTGCAGGAACAGCGAAATCAGCGCCGCCGCCTTTGCGGGAATATCCGCAGGCATTCTTTCCGGCGTGACGATCGGCGCAGGCCTTGTTTCTGTACTCCTTTCCCTCGGAGGATGGAGGATTGTATACGGTACAGGAGCGGTTATTGTATTTATGGGCGTGCTGCTGTCACTCTCATCCGGCAGCGTGCATCCGGCAGCTGAAACGCGGGAGGCGGACAGCTGCGGCGATGGTTTCGGGGCATTCCTGTTTAACCGCCGCGTTCTTGGATTTTTCGCCATGATGCTGCTTCCGTTTATGATGTCCCTTTCCTACAGGGAGTATTTCTTCCCGCTGTTTGCACAGGAAAGAGGTATCACAGAGGTCAGGATCGGCCAGATCTATCTGGTCTGCGGAATGGCTGTCATATACCTTGGTCCTGCTCTTTCAGAACTTATGCTCAGAATCTTCGGGGCTCTGTGGAGCATCATTATCGCAAGCGCGGCCATGGGACTGTGCATGCTCCTGTTTGTCATTCATCCCGGACTTCTGACCGTTATGACCGGAGTAGTGGTATTGTCTGTGGTTATTTCCTTTGCCTATACCTGCCAGTACAGTTATTTCGATATGGTACCTGAGGTCAGGAAGTATGGGGCAGGGAAATCCATGGGTGTATATTCTGTTGTGGAAAGCCTGGGACAGACCATCGGCCCGGTAACCTACGGCGCGCTGTTATCTTTCGGTTATCGCGAGGGGATAGGAATTTTTGCTTCTGTCATGCTCGGACTTACGATCATCTTCCTGCTTCTGATGGCGAAAGAAGCAGGAGATTACAAAGAGGAAAGGGAATAAGGAGTCATTACGATGGAGTTTTGTACTGTCGGCCCGGAAGATCTGGAAACGATTGCTATAATATCTGAACAGCATCTCACCCATGGGAAAAAAATTCTGGAAGAAATACGGCATCACCGGAACCTGAAAGATTATTTTGGCGTGAAAGCAGTGGAAAAAGGAGAGATGATCGGCTTTTATACCTGCATAGAGAATGATATTGTTTTTACCCTGCCTCATCCGGAGATGAAATCGCTGATAGAAAAGATGACCGCCGGAGAAAAAACAATCACGGGGGATACCCTTTATGTAAAGCCTGCCTGGCGCGGAAAAGGAATTGCAAGTGAACTGGCGAGACGGGTTACGGCCATGGCCAGGGAAAGGGACGGTAAATATTTTCTTACGGAGGCATGGATCCATCCTGAAGGAGTAACTCCCGCGAAAAAGATCGTTGTGTTCAACGGAGAAGTAATCTTCGAAAAAATCATTCCGTTTTTTTACAGGGATCTTTCAAAATATGGCATGGAATGCCCGATCTGCGGCAAAGACTGCAGATGCGGGGCACAAGTGCAGCTGCACAGACTCTGATCCGGCGGCTGGGTTTACAGAATGGTTGAGGAAAAGAGATGGATCATACAAAGAGAAAACAGGGACTGCGCCCCCGTATCACCCTGGTATTGCTGCTTCTCATGTCTTTTATGGCTGCAGTTATATCAGGAGTCAGCTATTATGCTTTCCGGAGCACCTATCTCAGATTCTACGATGAAAAAGCGCAGCAGATGGTCCGGACCGCGGCAGAAAGGACAAAGTGGGAAAAAATAGCTGTTTACGCTGAAACCGGGGAAACCGATGAATATGTGGAAGATCTTCTGGAGTTTTATGATAATATGAAGATAAGCGCATATTCACCGCTTTACCTCTACCTTTTTGTCCCCGGAAAGGACAGCTTCACTTATCTTTATGAAGCAAGGACACCGGATGATGACATGCGTTATATTGCGTCCTGGGGCGATGTCTATGAGTATACGGATTTTGAGTATGAAAACATCATTCCGGATATCGAAGCCAAAAAGGCGCATGATCAGATTACCTATCAGTATACAGAGGCATACGGGGATGGCCTGAGCACCTGGGCCCCGGTACTGGACCGGGACGGGAATGTCCGGGCCATGGTAGAACTGGATTATCTGCTGCCTTATTTCAAACGGGACCTTAACAGGTTTGTTCAGCGGATTGTAATCATATTTCTGATATTTATTCTCGGCATTCTTCTGACCCTGCTGATCTATCTTGAGCACAATGTGCTGGTCCCCATCGGGCTGCTTAATAAAAGCGTGGATACCTACGAGCATGGAAAACTGGAGATGTCCCGGCGGCTGTTCAGAAAGGATGATGAGATCAGACATCTGGCAGAGTCCTTCGGCAGCATGGTTGAGCGGATCGAACAGTATATGCTTGAAATCGCCGCCGTAACGTCAGAGAGGGAGCGGATCAGCGCGGAACTCAACGTTGCCAGGAAAATCCAGGCGGATATGCTTCCGAGTACCTTTCCTGCATTCCCGGACAGGGCTGACTGTGATATTTACGCTGTCATGGATCCCGCCAAAGAGGTAGGAGGAGATTTCTATGACTTCTTCTTTCTGGATGAGAATCATATAACTCTGGTTATGGCGGATGTCTCCGGCAAGGGGATTCCGGCTGCGCTGTTCATGGTGATATCCAAAACGATGATAAAGAACCGTGCGCTGCTGGGAGGAAGTCCGGCTCAGATTCTGCATGATGTCAATGAACAGATCTGTGAAAGCAACGATGAGAGTCTTTTTGTCACTGTCTGGCTTGCGATTGTGGACCTGAAAACCGGCAGAGGCATGGTATCCAACGCGGGACATGAGCATCCGGCTCTCTGCAGAAAGGGAGAAAGATTTGGACTGGTCGAGTATAAACATTCTCCGGCTCTGGGTGTAATGCCGGGGATCCGGTTCAGGGAGCATGAGATAAGCCTGGAAGCCGGAGACAGAGTATTTGTCTATACGGACGGTGTCACCGAAGCGAATAATAAAGAATATGAACTGTTTGGAACAGAGCGGATGCTGGACGCCCTTAACAGCAATCCGT
The DNA here is from genome assembly GCA_002392705.1 of Lachnospiraceae bacterium UBA3845. GTDB lineage: Bacteria > Bacillota > Clostridia > Lachnospirales > Lachnospiraceae > Porcincola. The sequence goes on from DGHP01000182.1 coordinate 11,219, forward strand.
CAGGTCCGGTGGCAGCTGTACTGCAGAATATAAGGCTGGCTGTAGACCGCTTTGCCGGGGATGAACCACAGTTTGATGATCTGACGATGATGCTGTTTGAATTCAAAGGGCCTCAGGGCGAAACAGTGCAGGAAGCATGGATTCAGAACGCTTCAGGGTAAAATATAAAACAGGCTGAAAGACAGGAGGCTGCGACGGAAGCAGCAGGTGATCCGCAGGATGAGGATATCGCTGCTTAAGTATTTCCGGGCGCGAAATGTGTTTACAGCCGGGGGTACCTTTTTCTTTACCTTTCCGTCTGATTGAGATATGATAGGTACTCGGAAGTTACTATTCACGGCTATTTTGAAATCAGGTTCTGGTTCGTCGTGCCTGCAGGAGAAGCAGGTTCTGATTTCAAATAAGGCTGTGAACAGTAACATTCGGAAGCAGAATTGTGTATCAGGAAGGACTGAGGAGCTGCGATACGGTCCGGAATGAGGGATGAGGGAGATTATTTTTTTATGCCTGAGATTAAAGAGCGGCTTCAGAAAGCCGGTATTAATATTATCATGAGTTACATCGAGAAGGATCCGGAAAAGAATCTGGAGAAACTTCTGAGCGGATTTGATCTTGTTTCAGGAGGTTCATTTGAGGTCCAGAGGAAATATTTCAGGGAATACCTGATTGATAATCCGGATTCAAACTGGAGAAAGCTGGCGATGCGTGTTCTGAAAGAGATGCATCCGCGCGTTCTGAACAAGCTGGTATCGAATTTCTTCCTGAACGCGAACATGATCGGCTGGAAAAAACAGGAGGAACTGCGGAATAAGTATAACTGCAATATTCCCTGGGCCATCCTCCTGGATCCGACCAGCGCCTGCAACCTGCACTGCACTGGCTGCTGGGCCGCTGAATACGGCAACAGGCTGAATCTGAGCTATGAGGATATTGACAGCATCATCCGGCAGGGAAAAGAGCTCGGCGTATACTTCTATATCTATACCGGCGGAGAACCGCTGGTCAGGAAAAAAGATATTATCCGGCTCTGCGAGGAACATGACGACTGCATCTTCCTTTCCTTTACCAACGGAACGCTGATCGACGAGGCTTTCGCGGATGACATGCTCCGGGTTGGGAATTTCATTCCCGCCATCAGTGTGGAAGGTTTTGAAGAGGCGACGGACGGCCGCAGGGGCGCGGGGACCTATGAGAGGGCGACAGGAGCGATGAAGATTCTTCGTTCAAAGCGCCTGCCTTTCGGAATTTCCGCATGTTATACCAGCCAGAATCTTGAAAGCATTACCAGCGAGGCTTTCTATGATCAGACAGTAGCCTGGGGCGCTTACTTTATCTGGTATTTCCACTATATGCCTGTCGGAAAGGATGCGGTGCCGGAACTGATGCTCAGTCCGGAACAGAGAGAGTATATCTATCATAAGATCCGGGAATACAGGCAGACCAAGCCGATCTTCGGCATGGATTTCCAGAATGACGGGGAATTCACCAAAGGCTGCATTGCCGGCGGAAGGCGTTATCTGCATATCAACGCGAACGGCGATGTCGATCCCTGCGTGTTTATTCATTTTTCTGATTCCAACATCCATGAAAAAACACTGCTGGAATCCCTCAGATCCCCGCTCTTCCAGGCTTACCATGACAACCAGCCGTTTAATCACAATCATCTGAGGCCCTGCCCGATGCTTGAAAACCCGGAGATTCTTGAGCGGATCGTGAAGCAGACAAACGCAAAGTCCACGGATCTGGAAGCTCCGGAATCGGCGGAAGAACTGTGCGGACGCTGCAAAGCCTATGCAGCTGCCTGGAAACCGACTGCGGAAAAACTCTGGACGGCATCCCATCCGGAGAAAAGCAAATAAAAGCAGGAACGCCGACGGCATTCCTGAATAACTGAGAACAAAAAACTGCGCAGGCAGCCTGATTGAGCCCCGGATTCCGGGCAGGCTTCCGCGCAGTTTTTTTACTGTATGGGTAGAATAATGCGGATCCTTGTCCCCAGACCGGTCCGGGAGAGGATCTCAAAATGGCCTCTGTGTTTGTCGATGATCCATTTTGCGATGGAAAGCCCCAGACCGGTTCCCTGGTAGGAACGGACTTCATCGGAACGGTAGAAACGCTCAAACATCTGTTTTACATCCGCTTCCTCCATGCCGATGCCGCTGTCCTGCACCTGAATATATACTTCATTTTCACCGGATCTTCCGCATTCCAGAAGAATCTCGTCGCCGGCTTTCGTATATTTCGAGGCGTTGTCTATGAGAATACGGACTGCCTGTTTGAGCAGCGCCGCATCCGCCCGTATCACAAGCTGCTCCCCGGAGGGATGGTAGCGGTAAGGGTGCCCTTCGTCAATCATAAAGGATTCTTCATAGACTTCCTGCATCATGGCGGAAAGGTCGGTTTCCTCCAGATTGACGGACGTTTTTCCGCTGTCGCCGCGCGCCAGGAAGAGAAGCTGCTCCACGAGGTGATTCATGTGGTCTGCCTCATTGCGTATGGCGCTGATAGATTCATCGAGGATCTTTTCATCCTCTTTGCCCCAGCGGTCCAGCATATTGGCATAACCCTGTATGACAGCGATGGGGGTGCGCAGTTCGTGGGAGGCATCGTTGACAAAGCGGGCCTGCTGACGGTAGCTGTCCCGCATCCGGACCAGAAGATTGTTGATCGCGGCCTCGACTCCGACAAGGTCGGAATCCTGGAATGAGAGGGTCTGGGATTCACCGGGACGGATGTGTTCGATCGCGTCCTCCAGAAGCTGATATTTGTCTTCGGTAAAGGAGAGCCGGCTCAGTTCATCGGCCCGCAGGGCGATCTCATTGATCGGGCTGAGGATCCGGCGGATCTGCCTGTTTTCGCCGAAGTATCCCAGAAGGAGACTGAGAAGCTGCAGCAGGAGGATGGAAGCAACCGTTACCCCGGCGCCAATTAAAAAGAGGGTGACATCCTTTTCGAGCAGGACAGCGCCGCTCTTATCCGTGACGATGTACCAGATCTGGTTAACGCCTCTGTCTATGGTCAGAGTCCGGCCGGTGTCCCGCAGAAAACTGAGGGAGGAGAAATGGCTGTATTCCAGACCGAAGAAAAATGCAGCCGAGGCCAGCAGAAAGAGGAGGAGATCCGAAAACAGGTAGATGCCCAGCTTCCTGCGGACCAGCCGGATCTGCAGTTTTCTCGTGATGGATGTCATCCGTCTGGACTGATCTCCATAGGGAGCGCGCTTTATAACAGTTTTACTGCGCCCCCCGGACTTCGTTGTTGCTTTTTTCATCTTGCGTCTTCCCAGCGGTTTATGACATAACCGACGCCGCGCACGGTCCGGATCATCCGGACGGAGAAGGCGTCGTCGATCTTGGAGCGCAGATAGCGGATATAAACGTCGATTACATTAGTTTCACCCGCGTATTCATAGCCGCAGACCTTTTCCAGCAGTGTATCGCGTGAAAGTACGATATCCGTATTCTCCAGAAGGGTGCGCAGCATCAGAAACTCTCTGTTGGTCAGGGAGATCTCATGCCCGTTCATGGCAACACGGTGCCTGGGAATATCCATGCTGAGCGGCCCCCAGAGGAGCGTGCCTTCGGAATGCTGCACGGCTGCGGCTGTATGGCTGTCCTGCCTCGGATGCAGTTTCAGGGCCACGCGGATCCGGGCGAGAAGCTCCTCGATGGCGAACGGCTTGGTGACGTAATCCACCGCGCCGGCGTCCAGACCGGATACTTTATCCATAACGGCATCGCGGGCTGTCAGGAGTATGACCGGCGTATCTTTTTCTTTCTTCAGCCGGCGGAGGATCTCCAGCCCGTTCAGTTCCGGAAGCATGATGTCCAGAAGGATCAGGTCATAATCGCCGGCAAGAGCCTCAGCAAGGGCAGCGCGGCCGCTGCCCTCTGTTTTCACTTCATATCCTTCATGTTTCAGTTCCAGCTCGACAAAGCGGGCCAGTTTTGCTTCGTCTTCCACAACAAGGATTCTGGCACTCATAGCTTACTCCTTTTCAGATCCGCCATTCCGTTTTCTGTCCGGTCTTCTCAGATCAGGAGCCGGAGTTTTCCTGATTCTGCTCCCTCTTTCTGGCATTCTCTTCGCTTGCGCTGCGGAAGCCTTCCTTCAGGCTTTCCGCGGCTGCCCCCGCAGATTCCATAAACGCATTGGCTTTTTCTAGGTCGTCTTTTCCTTCGAAGGAATAGCGGACGCCGAAGAGCAGAGCGACCAGCATGACCGGGATCGTGAGCTTCCAGCTGAGAAGGAGGATCACGACAGCTGCGAGCAGCGGAATGCGTACGATATTCTCACCTTTGTGACTGATGCAGAAAGAATTATCGCGGCAGATGCGGATAAAGTTCCGGACTGCCTGGCCGATGGTGCTGCCCAGGCGGGGCTGACTCTCCTGCTGTTCTTTCACCTTTTCCACAACCGGGATGTATTCTGTCTGCTGGTCATAGCTGGTGGAATAATGCTGCTGGCCGGGGCTGCTGGTACGGCCTGCCTTTTCAAGCGCGACCATCGCGTCAAGCAGATCCCAGTTATTTGCTTCCAGGGCAGCTTTCGCTTCTTCATAACTGACATTGGCACGTTCTCTGAGTTTTTCAACTTTTTCAAGATTATCCATAACCGTTCCTTTCCTGTGCCCGCTCTTAGGCAGGTATCTGTTTTATCGGTTCCGGTTTCCCGGGCCGTCCTCTCTTTGACGATGCCTATAATAAAACGCCAGTCTTAACTGAGCTTTTAAGAAAGATTAAAAACAGATTAGAAAACAGCTGAAGACAGATTAACGCATCTGTTTCTCTGCGTATAAGGGCGGGCGGAAGGTCCCGCAATCATCCTTTTAATAACTTTTTATGATACTATAGCGCTTTTTCAGCGTCAATTGAAGAGATCTTCCGGCACATAGTGAACGATGGCCTGGATATTCTGCTTGTAGTTGCCGAAGCTGCTGCCGTAGATGGCGACCCCGCCGCCATGTCCTCCGACAGGATGGGTTTCGATCCGCAGCCTCATCTCGTTATGGCTGTCAAGAAAGGCCCAGTCCGTACCGGGTTCCTGTGCTTTGACGCCGTCGATGAAAATCCCCATTTCGTTGATGACAAGCATCTTCAGATGACCGTGCTGGCACTGATGGTTTTTCCACCAGAGCGGCGTATAGATTCCGCGGGAATTGATCTCGGGCTCCGTGATCCAGCTGCAGACAGGCTGATCGTTCAGGGCAAAGGAGATAAGAGAGCCTGATTCCGCCGCTGCCCCCTGATCCGCGGAAGAAATCTCCAGGCTGATGGTAAGCTGCACGATTCTCTGATTTTCCGGGAGCAGGTTGGGGATCCGGTATTCAATATAACCGTCATGGAACCAGAGGATCTCCGCGTTCAGATGCTGCGGATAGGAGAAGGCCCTCGGGTCGTTTTCCGCAGCGAGCATCTGCAGGCTGTCCGCCAGTCCGCAGGGGGAGAGAACCGCGTAATCGCTGTAATGGCCGATCTGCAGCTCTGTCTCGTATACTTTGCTGCTGTGCTCCTCGATCTGAGGATGTATATTCAGCAGTATCTGCGTTTCCCCAAGGGAGCAAATCTTCTGCATGCCCCTGCCGGTATGCTCTGCTTTTACCTGTATGATTCCGCATTCTTTAAGCTTCCGGACATGGCCGGTAAGCGCTCCGTTGGTCAGATTCAGAGCCTGGGCCATCTCATTCAGATTCATCGGTCCCTCCTTCGAGAGAAGTTCGATGATCTGCATGCGCACCTCTGAACCAAGTGTTTTGAAAAGCTCCAGTCCTTCCGTCAATCCATCTACTCTTATCATGGCGGCCTCCTCTTATACGCTGTACAGAATCCGGAATTCGATATCCTGATTATAATTGCCGAAATCCCTGCCGAAGAGGGTCAGTCCCCCGATATGGCGGGCGGCGTCCGGGACCGCTATGCGCAGAAACATGGGGGCTTTGCCGGTAACGTTCAGTTCCCCGATGGTGACTGCCGAGATCCTCAGGTCATCCATATAAGTTCCGTCAGAACGGATCTCCAGCGTTTTGAGCAGACCGTACTGGTTCCAGTTCGGGAACCACCATTCCGGCGTGAACAGTCCGGGGACATCCGCGAAATCCCCGGGGCTGGTCCAGACCCCCAGCAGGGTTCCGTTCAGATAGAAGTGGAGGTCGGAAGGCCAGTGCGGATTGCTGCCGGGCGCTTCGGAACTGAGTTCCATGGAGACGGAGATCTGCTCGATCCGGGAATGCCGCGGGATAACGCAGGGGATCATGTACTCCACGTAACCTTTTGTGAACCAGAGGATATCTGCTTCATAGTGTTTCCAGTGGGTGAAATACCTGGGGTCGTCAACATCCCCGATCAGGGAGACTGCGGAGGAGAGCCCGCAGGTGGGGTATATACTGCAGGAAGAATACTGGCCGACCCGCAGGTGGGAGCGGAATTCGTTGTGCTGCTGCTGGTTTCCGGAAAATACAAAGAGAATCTTCTCCAGATGTGGTTCACAGATTTTCAGGTTTCCGTGCCGGGAGATGTCTGTGTTGACCCGGATCAGATCACAGGATTCGAGCCTGCGGATATGCGGCGTCAGGGCCCCGTTGGACAGATCCAGGGCCTGCGCCAGGTCATTCATGCTCATTCTTCCGTTTTTTATCAGAAGATTCAGGATGCTTATGCGGACTTCCGAACCGAGAGCGCTGAAAACTTCGAGCTCTTCTTTGAAATTACTGATATATCTCATATTACGGCCTCTGTTTTCTCTTTCATAATGGTCTGCATCTGTTTTCCGCCGGAATCCGTGCAATGTTCTGTTCGCGGGAAAAGCTCCTCTGCCCGCATTCCTGTTTTCAGTCAGCACAGGAAACAAACCGCTGTCGGCGAAGGCTTTTCCGGGGACAGCGAGGTTTGCTGAAGGTTTTCATTATCCTAGCACAATTATTTTAAATTATAAAGGATAATTTTAGACAAAATTAAAATATAATTTTTTATATGGTAATAATACACAAAAACAAAGACATAAAATTGTGCACAACATTCAAATGTGAATTAATGGTATAGAAAAACCTAAAATATTTTGATTCTCACTATTGACATCAAAGGGGAACGGGTCTATAGTGTAGCCATAAAGAAGCCGCGCTCCTGCGGCGGATGTAACTGTAGAGCGAGACAGTAAACACTTGTCCGGAACGGACAAGCACTCAATCAGGAGGAAGAAGCAAGATGAAGAAGACATGGCTTAGTGTCGCTATGGCTGCTGCTGTTATGGCAGCGATGCCCTTCGCTGCTATGGCAGAAGAAGGCGAGGCAACTGCAGTCACAACTGTAGGACCGGAAGACGGAACCCATTTTGAGATGTGGTCATTCGTAGACGCTCACAACGAGTTCTACGGAAAGATGGTCGAGCTGTGGAACGAGCAGAATCCGGACAAGCAGCTGAATGTTACCTTCAGCACCTATCCGTATTCGGACATGCACAACAAGCTGATGATGTCCCTGCAGGCCGGCAGCGGCGCTCCGGATATGTGCGACGTTGAGATCGGACAGTTCCCGAACTACACCGGCGACGACACACCGCTCTATGCCCTGAATGATGCGCTGGCTCCGTATGAAGCCGACTGCGTACAGTCCCGTCTGGATGTCTATTCCAGGGCTGACGGAACCCGCATCGGTGTTCCGACCCACGTAGGCGCTTCCGTTATGTACTGGAACGCGGAACTGCTTGAGAGCTACGGACTGGATTACAAGTCAGTCAAGACCTGGGATGATTACACCGCGCTCGGCGAGCAGCTGAAAGAAGCTTCCAACGGCGAAGTTTTCCTGACCAGCGTTGATACCGGCGGAGTTGACTGGATGTGGATTGCCATGGCTGAGTACGGCGATGACTGGACCGGCGGCCCGGACGGCGAGCCGAATGTCGAGCTTGAATCTGTCAAGAAGATGATGACCATGCAGAAGCAGTGGCTGGATGACGGCATCGCCATGATCTCCACTGACGGACATGTTGACCTTGAGGCCGGCTTCAAGAACGTCTCCGAAGGCAAGATCGCTTCCTTCCCGAAGGCAATGTGGTACATGAGCCGCTTCACCAACTATATGCCGGAGATGGAAGGCAAGTACGACATCACCACGATCCCGGTATTTGAAGAAGGCCAGAAGTACTCCGTAGGTATCGGCGGAACCGGTACGGTTGTCACCGAGCAGAGCGCGGATCCGGCGCTTGCCGCTGAGTTCCTTGCATGGGCGAAGCTGTCCGAGGAAGGCGAGTCCTATATCTGGAGCGTTCTTGGATTTGACGTCTGCAATTCCGCGCTGTGGTTTGATGATGAGTTCGCGTTTGACGAGAGCAATCCTTACAACACCTTCTTCCGCTGCAAGCCGTATGAGGTTCTTCGGCAGATCGCGAACGACGACGCCATCGGAACCATCTATTCAACCAAGGTTTCTCCGACTCTGAATGATTACATGTGCACCACGACCCTGAACGAGGTCTTCGAGGACGGCATGGATATCGACGAAGCACTGGCGGAGTGCCAGGAATACCTTGAGATGGAGCTGATGTAATCCGGTCAGATCCACAGTATCTGTTCTGTACAGGAGGAGAGGGAAGCGTTCTCTGCCTCCCCCTGAGAAAAACTGAATAATGAATGGATGAGGGGGGCCCGGGAATCGCATTCCCAGGCCCCTTTTCCTTAATAGTTCCGGTAATTTAAGGAGAACATTGGATATGCAAAAGTTTAAAAAGCTCTTTTATTCTCAGAAGGTGGCGCCCTTTGTATTCGTACTGCCATTTATTCTGAGCCTGGTGATTTTCTGGGCTTATCCTCTGGTCAGCGGCATCGTCATGAGCTTCCAGGATATCAGTTTCGGGAGCAGGACCTTTGTGGGTGTTTCCCATTATGTAAAGCTTGCTCACGATAAATTCTTCCGGACTGCTGTTCTGAACAGTGTGGAGTACATGGCTCTGACCCTGGTTCTGATGATTCCCATTCCGCTGGTTCTGGCAGTGCTCCTGGAAAGCCGCCTGACAAAGGCCAGGGGCGTATGGAAGGTCATCATGTATATTCCGGCCCTTACCTCAGTTGTTATCTCCGGTATGCTTTTCCGTATGATGTTCTCTGAATCGGACGGAAGCCAGATGAACCAGCTGATGACCGCCCTCGGCCGCATGCCGATCGCCTGGCTGAAGACAAAATGGACGGCCTGGATCGCGCTTCTGCTTCTGTGCATGTGGAGATGGACAGGCGTCAACATGCTTTACTTTGTCTCCGGACTGAAAGCCATCGACAACTCCATCTATGAATCCGCGGATATAGACGGCGCCAACGCAAGGCAGAAGTTCTGGTATCTGACCCTGCCGCTGATCAAGCCTACAACCATTTATGTTATTACGATCTCCGTGTACGCGGGTCTGTCCATGTTCCTGGAAAGCTTCATGCTGTGGAACGGCAACTCTTCGCCGAAGAATATCGGTCTTACGATTGTCGGATATCTCTATAAGAGAGGTATCGAGAAGAATGACCTGGGCTACGCCTGCGCGGTCGGTATGGTTCTCATGGTGATCGCCCTGGCAATCAATGTCGTGCAGCTGATTGCGACCGGTACGTTTAAGAGGGAGGAATCGTGATATGGCAGTGAATAAGAATAACAGCAAAACCATGGAAGCAAACCACAGAGGTTTGTCCTTCCTTGCGACTCTCCTCTTTGCGGTTCTGTGTTTCTTTATCGCCTTCCCTCTGCTGGCAGGTCTTCTGGCATCCTTCCGTCCGGGACGTGAGCTGGTTCAGAACGGTCTGGCCATCAACTGGGACTTCAGGACGATGACCCTGGACAACTATCTGTATCTGTTCGGCCTTGGCGGCGGCAACAGTAAGATCGATTCCGCCAAGTATTTCATGTGGTATAAGAATTCCCTGATTCTTACCATTCTTACTGTTGTGCTGACCCTCCTGGTCTGCTACTTCGTAGCCTATGGACTGACCATGTACAAGTTCAGGCTTCAGGGATTCCTTTTCTTCATGGTTATCGCTACCATGTGCGTACCTTTTGAGATCCTGATGCTTCCGCTCTACCAGGAAGTAACCACACTGCATATCATCAACACCAGAGCCGGCGTTATTCTGCCCGGACTGTGCGCTGCCTCGACGATTTTCTTCTTCCGCCAGTATATGCAGGGACTGCCGATGGAACTGCTGGACGCGGCCCGGATCGACGGCTGCACAGAGTACGGCATTTCCGTCAGGATCATGATGCCGATCACCAAGCCGGCATTTGCCTCCATGGCCATCCTCTGCGCGATGGGTTCCTGGAACAATATGCTCTGGCCCATGCTTGTATTCCGTGATACCAATAAGTTCACGCTGCAGATCGGTTTAAATACCCTTCTTACTCCTTACGGCAACAACTATGACCTGCTGATCGCCGGCTCCATGTTCGGTATCATCCCGATCCTGGCGATTTACCTGATTTTCCAGAAGTATCTGATCGACGGCATGACAGCCGGTGCTGTAAAGGGCTGATGAGTGGAATATGCGGGCGGCCCGATGTGTGGGGCCGTGAAACGTAACGTTAGGAGGAAGAGGAAAATGACAAATTATTATATCAATGCGGCAGACAGAAAAAGCAAGATCAATAAAGAAATATACGGCCATTTTTCGGAGCATCTCGGACGCTGCATCTATGAGGGCATCTATGTGGGTGAAAACTCCGATATACCGAACGTGAACGGTATGCGCTGCGACGTCGTTGAGGCTCTGAAGGAGATCAAAGTTCCGGTTCTGCGCTGGCCGGGGGGATGCTTCGCGGATGAGTACCACTGGAAGGACGGCATCGGTCCGAAGGAAAGCCGCAAGAAAATGATCAATACCCACTGGGGCGGCGTTGTGGAGGACAACAGCTTCGGCACGCATGAGTATATGGAACTCTGCAGGCAGCTGGGCTGCGAGACTTATGTCAACGGCAATCTGGGCAGCGGGACCGTGCAGGAGATGTCGGAATGGGTTGAGTACATGACCTTCGAGGGCGTCTCCCCCATGGCGGACCTGCGCGCGAAAAACGGACATCCGGAAGCCTGGAAGGTTGATTTCTTCGGCGTAGGAAATGAAAACTGGGGCTGCGGCGGCAATATGACTCCGGAGTTTTACGCGAATGAGTACCGCCGTTACCAGACCTATGTGCGCCAGTATCATGCCGGAAACGGGATGGAGCAGGGGATTGACAACTCATCCTTTATCCGGAGAATTGCCTGCGGGCCCAATGTGGCTGATACAGAATGGACAGAAGGCGTCATGAAGACCCTGTTCCGTCACTGCGAGGCGAGATTCCACGGCAACGCGGACGGACTGTCCCTCCATTATTATACCCATCCGGACGGCTGGGAGAACAAGGGGAGCGCGACGGACTTTGATGAGAAGACCTGGTACAAGACCCTGGCCAAGACCCTGTATATGGAAGATCTGATCCGGATGCACAGTGCCATCATGGACCAGTATGATCCGAAGAAAAAGCTCGGCCTGATTGTGGATGAGTGGGGAACCTGGTATAACGTAGAGCCGGGAACCAACCCGGGATTCCTCTATCAGCAGAATACCATGCGCGA
>DGHP01000167.1 GCA_002392705.1 Lachnospiraceae bacterium UBA3845
CCGCCAGAGGCATCTTCCATACGCTTTGTACGATGCTGTACTTCTTAAATGCGATCTGAATGTAAATCATGGGGATATACTTAAAGATCAGCAGATAAAGCATAGGCAGAAGCAGCAGCAGATAGAGCTGCCAGTAACGGCGGATATATGCCCCGAAACTCATGCTGCTTTTAGCTTTGTTCTTGTTGGCTCTTGGTGAAGCCATATCCTCCACTCCTTTCCCTCACAGATATGCTCCGACTGCCTGCAGCGTCTCCGCCGTTTCTGCAGATTCCCGGATAAAGACGGGAAAGCGTCGATACTATTGTCTAAAACGACGGACTTTTTTAATAATATACCACATTTCTTTGTTGGAAAAAAGCATAATTCTTGCTCAATTATTCGCAATAATCAACATTTTGTCAGCCTTCACGGACTGTTTGAAATCAGGTTCCGGTTCGTCGTGCCTGTACGTAAGAAACGGTACACCATTTTCGTCAATCCGCCATGATACTTGCGCAAAGGAAGGCCAAAGGGATATAATAGAAAAAATGCTTCACAAAATATATAACGAAGGAGCAATCGGATATGGAAGAAAAGAATATGACAGGCACTGCGGAAAAGAACTCCGCTGAAAGCGGCAGCCTTTCCGAATATCAGATGATCGTGGGGGACTGCGGAGGATCCTATCTTCCGCTCAGGTCAGAAGCGGCTTATAACAGCTACAATGAGATCGCGAAACTCTACCCCGGCTATACAGTTTCCACAAAAGGCACCATCACCCCGGGCAGCGGCATCAACGGTATGGCCTGCTATTACAGGTATGTCTGCTTTAACAGCATGTGGGGATGGGCGGACGCAGCCTTCCTGAAATAAAGACTGAGTATATACAGCGGCAGCCGGTGAGAAAGCTCCCCGGCTGCCGTTTTCGTGCTCTTTATGCTGTTGCTCTTTATTCTGCGCCCTTTATTCTTCGCACTTTATTCTGCGCACTTTATTCTGCGCACTCTATTCTGCGCACTTTATTCTGCGCACTCTATTCTTCGCGCTTTATCTTGCGGCCTTTATTCTGCGGAAATCTCCACTTTCACCGGATCCATGCCTTCAGCACAAAGGCTGACCGTGATCCTGCCCTTTTCTCCTGTCCCACGGACAGCCGCTCTCAGGCGCCCCTCGAAGGGTACAGCCGTCATGTCAAAGAAGTTTTCCTCCGATTCCGGATCCGCGCTTCCGAATCCCAGGATCATGCCGGGACCTTCGGCGGAGACCGTGACCGGCGTCTTTGCCTCCGGATTCAGGATGCCGTCTTTGTCCCTGAAGGCAATCTCCACATAGCAGATATCGCTCCCGTCCGCGGGAATCGCTTCCCGGTCGGAAGCGGCAGTCAGCACGCAGGCGCTGTCCGCTGTCTTCAGGACATCCTCTTCTGCATATTCACCATCCCTGACCGCAAGCACCTTCACGGTTCCGGGCGTATAGACCGTCTCAAAGTATGCGATATCCTTCTTCTTCTCTCCTACCTTCATCCTTCCGACGGAATGATCATTGACAAAGACTTCCACTTCCGGAGCGTCCGAATAGATCTCCAGGCAGACCGGCTTTCCTTCCCAGCCCGCGAAGTTCCAGCTGCGCACGGCGTTCGTCATGCTCCACTGGGACATCCTGGCTGTCTCACCGTGGTGCTGCGGCGGCTGGACCGCGATATAGGGCGCTTTCCTGAGGCCCCAGATAATCTCTCTCCAGTAGGAAACCGGGCGCCGGTCGCCAAGGAGGTTCAGATCTCCGCAGTAGGCTGCCTTTGTCGGATAGGATGCATAGAAGGAGAAGCCCGGCTGCGCTTCACCGTAACTGATCTTCCCGATTCCTGCTTCTCCCAGATAGTCCCACGCCGTCCAGTCGAAGTCGCCGATCAGATTCGGCAGCTCCTCCACCAGGGCCCAGTTGACGTCCAGGTCTCCGGGATAGGTCTCAGAGCCGACAAGAACACGGTTCGGGTACTTTTCCGAATCCTTCTTATAACGTCCGGCGGAGTAGTTGTAACCGGAGACATCAACCTGTCCGGCGGATTCACACACCGCGTCGCCCGCATAATCACTGTTTGCCACCAGGCTCATCACATCCGCCATATTGCTCATGAGCTCATTGATCTCGCCCGGCATTCCTTCCGCAGAAGCGGCCGGCTGCCCACCTGTGACCGAAGCGATCGCTTCCGGGATCCGGTCCATAATGCTGAGCATCAGGTTCATGCTGTTGGTGACGCCCCTTGTGGAATCCAGGCTGCGGAAAGCGTCCGCCAGCTTTTTGCCCCACTGGGCGTCCACCGGATTGCCCGTCTCGGGAATCTCATTGCCGATCGAATAAAGGATCACGCAGGGATGGTTGTAATCCTTGCGGACGATATTCTTCAGGTCATACTCCCACCAGTCCGACATATGCATGCCGTAGTCAAATTCCACCTTCGTGGTCGTCCACACGTCCGCGAACTCATCCATCACATACATGCCCTGACGGTCGCAGGCCTCCAGAAGGGCTCTGCTCATCGGATAATGGGAGCTCCGGATCGCGTTGAAACCTGCCTTTTTCAGCTCCCTAACCCGGAACTCTTCCGCGTGGGCAAACTCGGCGGTTCCGATCACACCGTTGTCATGATGCAGGCAGCCGCCGCGCAGCTTCACCGTCTTCCCGTTCACGCGAAGTCCCCTTCTGCTGTCGATCGAGATCATACGGATTCCGAAAGTTCCCTCTTCCTCATCCAGAACGGTTCCGTTTTCCAGGAGCTGTGCCTTATAACTGCAAAGCTGCGGATTCTCTTCGTCCCAGAGGCAGGGATGCTCCACCGTCATCTGCTGCCGGTAGACGCCCTCCGCGCCTTCCCGCAGGGTAATGTGCATGGTATCGCAGGCAATCCGGTCCCCGTCCGGCCCGAACAATTCCATGTTCAGATCGACGGTTCTCGTTCCGAGGCCCGCGTTTTTCAGCTCCGTCTCTGTCCGGATCAGCGCCAGGTCATCGTCCAGGGAGAAGGTGCCGACCTTCACTCCGTCCGGAACGATGTGGGTCCGTTCCGCGATCATCAGATTCACATTCCGGTAAATGCCGCCGCCCGTGTACCAGCGTCCGCTCGGGACGGCGTTCTTCACTTCCACCCGCACGTTATTGCTGCCGGCTTTCACGAAATCGGTCAGGTCCAGATAAAAGTTGCCGTAGCCGTAGGGATGCTTTCCGGCGAAGGCTTTGTTCACATAGACAAAAGCATTTTCATAGACGCCTTCAAACTCCAGAAAGACCGTTTTCCCGAAGTCCTCCTCCTTCAGCTCAAAATCCTTGCTGTAAATGTAATTCTCCGCGTGGAAGAATCCGTTTCCGCTCCCGTTCGGCTCATCCGGATTGCGCGGCGTCAGGATCTCCGCGTCATGGGGAAGATTCACCTTCTGCGCCTCCCCGGAAGCGCCGCTGATCATCGCGAAGATGCCCCCGGTACCCTTCTGAAAGGTCCAGTCCTGATTGAAACTGATTTTCTTCATATGCTTAATCTCCCTTTTATTAATTGCCGAAGCACCTTGTGTATTCTGCCTTCCGATTTTGTCAGTACTGCGGGCAGATGCCCTGCCGCAAAGCGCTAAGGTTTTCTGATTCAGAAGAAGGACAGCTGCCGGCGGCGGCTGCCCTGCCGCAAAACGCTAAGGTTTTCTAATTCAGAAGAAGGACAGCTGCCGGCGGCAACTGCCCTGCCGCAAAGCACTAAGGTTTTCTGATTCAAAAGAAGGACAGCTGCCGGCGGCAGCTGCCCTCCCATCCTCCGTGATCAGAGTTTAATAACCATTGTCCCGTAGCCGTCAAGGGTCACTTTTCCGCTGACCCTGCTGCCGGTATAAAGGTCTGTTCCCTCCGTCCTGAGCGTCAGTTCCGCCGGAGTCTTTTTATAATTCAGCACAAAGAGATAAGCCGCTCCCTCTTTCCTGCGGACAGCGATCTCGCAGGTCTCGGGAAGCTCGATGATCCCTTCGTAAGGAGAAATAACCTGAAGCTTCTCCAGGAAGATCCGGGCGGATTCCTCTGTCCATGCGGATCCATAATAGTACGCGGTGCCTTTGCCGGCACGGCAGCTGACAAGGGCTCCGCTTCCCGCGTAATAATCCGAGGTGTAGGAAGCCTCCAGCTTTCCGTTTCCGACCGGTTCGAGAAGATCCGCGAATACGGCAGCCTCAAATTCCGTTCCGTCCCAGTTCACCGTAACTTTTCCGGCATCCGGAGCGATGAAGGAATACTCGGGAATATCCGTGCCGGTCAGCTCCGACAGAAGTCCCGGAAGCTTCTCCATCACGCATTTTCCATTCATATCCTTGTATCCGCTCCTGCAGCCGACCACCAGGGTGCCGCCCGCCTCCACATATTCTCTCAGAAGCTCTGCACGCTCTTCTGAAATGATCGAAGCATGCGGATAGAAAAGTACCTTATATTTTTTCAGATTCTCCAGATCCGTATTGTCAATGTAGACAAAATCGACCGGTGTATGGCTCTTCTGTGCCGCCGCAAAGAGGGCCTTCTGGCTGGCGCTTTCCACGCGGCCATGCCAGACATCCAGCTGGGCGTCCCAGATATTGTCGTAATCCTTCAGGATGCCGACCTTCGCCTCGTATACGGAACCGGCAGCTTCGCTGATCGCACGGAACTTCCCGGCAACCTCCCGCACTTCCCTCAGCCTGCGGTTCTCTCTGCCGGAATAATCCAGGATGCCGTGCCAGTAGATCTCGGTGCCGAAGGTGCAGGTTCTCCAGCGGAAATAGCTGACATAGTCCGCGCCGTGGGCGACCGACTGCATGGTCCAGAGGGTCAGCTGGCCCGGCCTCGGGGTCGGCGCTTCCATGCGGGTATTCCAGCCGTTGGCGCCAGACTGCTGCTCCATGATCCCGAACTTCGGGGAAATGGAACGCACCTCTGTCAGGTTCCTGCTCCACTTGCGGTCCTGAAGATCACCGGGAACGTCCTTATAGGCATCCAGGCAATATGCAAAATTCGGATAGCTGTCATACATATAGAAGTCCAGGCTCTCCCCGGTCATCTTATGATTGTCCACATTGCCGAACATGCCGTTGGTCGTGATGAAATCCCCGCTCTTGAGATATCTGCGGATAATCTCACTCTGCATCAGGCAGAAGCTCCTGCAGCTGTCCGAGATAAATCTGGTATAATCCAGCACCTCATGCGGATTCGTGGAGTTACTGATGGTCGTACGCGGGACATGGAGTTCCTCCCAGTCCGTATAGGTCTGGTTCCAGAACACAGTTCCCCAGGCTTCGTTCAGCGCGTCCAGAGTCCCGTATTTTTTCTTCAGGAATACGCGGAAGGCGGCTGAATCTGCCTCGGAATAGAATTCATTTCTCTCGCAGTTCAGCTCATTGTCGATCTGCCAGCCGATGATGCATTTTCTTCCGGCGTAATGGGAAGCGGACTTCTCCACGATCCGGGCGGAAAGCTCCCTGTAGATGGGCGCGTTGTAGTTGTAATGTCTTCTGGCTCCGTGGCGGTAGAGAACGCCGTCGATCGTCGCGTTCAGAACCTCCGGATATTTCTCCGTAAGCCAGGCCGGCGGCGTCGCGGTCGGGGTGCAGAAGATCACCTTGATGTCCGTCTGCTCCGCCACATCAAGGAATCTGTCAAAGAAGGAATAGTCAAACTCTCCCTCTCTCAGCTCGATCTTGCTCCAGGCAAACTCCGCGATGCGGATCACTTCGATCCCGTTCTCCAGCATCCTCTCCAGATCCGCTTTCCACATTGTTTCCGGCCAGTGTTCCGGATAATAGCAGGTTCCCAGAATGAGGCGGTCCCCATTCAGAAGCATACTCATATCATATCCTCCGATCCATGCCCTTCCGGGCAGGTGTATCCAATCGTTTTCTGTTCCTGTCCCAGCCTGACCATGACAGACTGAGACACGGTGTTCCGCTCACAGCCGGACCGGTGCCGGCCGGGACAGGCATCATCCGCTTTATTCTTTCACAGCTCCCGCCGTCAGGCCATCCATAAAGAACTTGGAGGCAGACAGGAAGGCGATCAGCAGCGGCAGAACCGCGCAGGTGCTGGCCAACATGATCGCGCCGTAGTCATTTCCACGGTCAGAGACCATGGAACGAAGAAGCAGCGGAAGTGTATAATACTTCTCTTTTCTCAGGATGAGCAGGGCCTGTGTGAACTCGTTCCACTGATTGACGAAATTCATGATGCCCAGGGAAGCGTAAGCCGGTTTCAGGATCGGCGCGATGACGTGGAAGAAGATGGTCCACTCACTGCAGCCGTCGATCCGGGCCGCCTCCATCAGGGCTTTCGGAACATTGTTCTGACAGTACTGCCGCATCCAGAATATGCCGAAGGCGTTGGCACAGCTCGGTATGATCAATGCCTTGTAATCGTTGATCCAGCCGAACTTGCTCATCATGATGAACCAGGGGATCATGCTGGCCGTTGCCGGAATCATCATGGTTCCCAGCAGGATGGCAAAGAGCAGGTTCTTTCCCGGGAAATCGTAGACCGAGAAGGCATAGCCGCCGATCGAGCAGAAGAACAGGACCAGGATCACATAGCAGAAGGTGACGATGCAGCTGTTCAGGAATGCTCTCGGCAGGTTGACCGCCGCGGTCATATTCTTAAAGTTCTCGGCCAGGTTCGACCCGAAGGTCAGAATCGGCGGGAAGGAATAGATCTCATTTGTCTTCAGCGTCGACATGACAAACATCATGTAGAACGGAAGCAGCATGATAAATGCGATCATCAGCAGAATCACATAGAGGGCAACCTTTTTCCCCACCGCTCCGGTGCGGGCAAGGATGATCAGCACAACCGCGGCTATGGCGATAATCAGCAGCAATGTCTTCATGCGCGGTTCCTCCTTCCCTTCTTCTTTCCGCCACCCATCGGATCCTTATCTGCCATAACCGTATTCAGGAAGACAGAGATGATCACGATCATGATGGTGATGACGTAAGCTACAGCAGAAGCGTAACCGTAGAGGGTGCCGCCCTGCGGAGCCTTGTTCAGCAGGTAGATCATCAGCGTCAGGCCGCCGTTGTTGGTTCCGCCCGTCCAGCTGGAGCCGGTCAGGACGAAAGGCTCCGTGAAGAGATTGAACATACCGATCGTGGACTGGATCAGAGTGAACAGAATGATCGGCTTCAGAAGCGGGATCAGGATCCGGAAAACGATCTGTGTATGATTGGCGCCGTCGATCGCGGCCGCCTCATAGATGTCGTTGCTGATGCCCTGCATGCCGGCCAGGTAGATGACCATGTTCCAGCCGACCCATTTCCATGCGAACATGACGATAACGGCAACCTTGATCAGCGATCCGTCACCGCCCAGCCAGTTGATCGGAGCTTCACCGAACAGGCTCAGGAACCAGTTGATCAGACCATAGTTGAAGCCAAAAAGGTTCTGGAAGATGATCGTGATGGCAACCGAGCTGGTAACCATCGGCATGAAATAAATCGTCTTGAAGATATTCTGCCCCTTGACCAGCTTGGAGTTCAGGATATACGCCAGAACCAGGCCGCCGAGCAGGATCGGGATATGCGCGATGATACCGATAAAGAGAGTATTCCTCAGCGCCTTCCAGAACAGAACGTCCTTGAACAGATTAATATAGTTGTTCAGTCCGTTGAAATGCATGGCGCTCAGACCGTCCCAGCGGAAAAAGCTCAGGAAGAATCCGTAGGCCATCGGGAACAGATTAAAGATCGTAAAAAGAATGAAGAAGGGGGCGATGTAAACATACGCGACACGGTACTGGTACAGCGCCGCCAGAAAACGGTTCTTCTTCATGACAGCTTTCAAAGCAGCTCACCTCTTTCCTGAAAATGGCCGGGCAGACATATGCCCGGCCATTCTGCCTGTGTTTTTAAAGGATCCTATTTACCGGAAAGATTCTTCCCGGACCGGTTTTATCTGACAGGAATTACTCCTCCCACACGCCAGCATCCTTCAGGTTCTGGATCTGCTGCTCTTTCAGCTCTGCGCAGGCCGCTTCGATATCGGCTGCCAGTCTGTCACGGATCTGCTCCGGAGTCTCGCCTGCCTCGGCGCCCGCGTTGAAGGAGCTGTACAGATAACCCTCAGCAGTGGTATCCATGATGGTGTTGTAAACGGTCGGAACGTTGGCAGCGATCTCGGTAGCGATCGCGTTCGGAGCCGGATCCTGAGAAGCGCTGAAATACGGATCAAGATCGGTGTAAAGCTCCGGAGCTGCTTCCCATGCAGGCTCATAAGCCGGGAAGTAGTCAACTGCCGCGAACATGTCGTTCTGGCCCTGAGCGGTAGCAAGCATGTAGGAAACAAATGCCCATGCAGCTTCCTTGTTCTCAGACTGCTCCGGGATTACCAGGAAGGAGCCGCCCCAGTTGGTGTCCGGAAGTCCGCCCGGAAGTCTGGTTGCTCCCCAGTGGCCTGCGCCGTCCGGATCGATGTCGGTCTTCAGGAAGCCGGAGAACCAGGAGCCGGCCGCTACGCATACGCAGCTTCCGTTGGCATAGGCCGCATAAGCCTCGCTGCTCCACATATCAACATTCATATCCCATCCGTTGTTGCGGATGTCCAGGCAGGCCTGCAGGCACTCAAGGTCGCCGTCTCTCTCAAGACGCAGGTTCAGGTCCTCATCATAGTAGTCGCGGTTGATGAACATCCACTGATAGGGATATGCAGCGGAGGGAAGGAACCATCTCTGTCCGGGAATGGAAACCTTCTCGGCAACTTCCAGAACGCCGTCCCAGGTGCTCATGAGCTTGTCAACTTCTTCCGGAGCGGTCGGAAGTCCGACTTCCTCGAATACGTCCGTGCGATAGTAGAAAAGGGTCGGGCCAAGGTCCCAGGGAAGGGCAACCATACGGGTTCCGTCATCGGAGATCGCCTGATTCCACTTGAATCCGCCGAAATCATCCTTATACTCATCAACGCCGAAATCTCTCAGGTTCGCAAGAGCAAGGCTGTTCTTGTACTGGGCAATGTAAGCGCCCTCGACCATCGCTACGTCAGGAGCGCCGGAGCCTGCTGCCAGAGCAGTCTGCAGGGCCTGATGATGAGCAGTCGTATCGGTGAACACATACTCGATCTCGATGTTCGGATATGCCTCATGGAAGCCTGCCTCAGCAGCCTTGAAACCATCATCGCCTGACGGCCAGCCGCCGACTTCGATGGTTCCGGAGATGTCTTCATTGGCCTGTGCTGTCAGAGCACCTGCGAACAGGGAAGCCGAAGCCGCAAGTACAAGACCGGCAAATAAACGTTTCTTCATGTGTTTCCTCCTTTAATGATGTAGGGTAAATAGTTGCTATATTTTCCGTCCGCTGCGCGGACGGGAGTTCCCTTTTTTATTTCTGGCTGTCTGCTCAGACACCCCGACCATTCTTCGGACGGGCGTTCCCGCTTCCTGCCCTGCCGACGGCTCTCACGGTTTCCCCCTTTTTAAGAGCGACCGGCACATTCGTCACATATTTAAACTTTCTGCCTTCTATGACATTCAACAGGACCTCGACGCATCTCCTGCCCTGAAGCACGGCGTTCAGATTCATCGTCGTCAGCTCCGCGTCAAAATAGCGCTGGCTGTATGTACCATCTGTGCCCGCGACTGAGATATCGCCCGGAACCCTGAGTCCAAGCTGCCGGATCCGCTTGCAGAATCCCATCGCCATCTCATCGTTGAAACAGAAGACGGCCGTCGCGTCCAGCTTCCGTTCCACGAAAATGTCCGCGGCAAGGCAGCCCTTTTCAAAATAATGCTCCGGAGGAAAGCTGAGCAGGCCCACATTCTCCTGCTCTTCCTGGAACTGGAGAACTCTCCTGTCATCCGGAAGGCACTGCCGTGAGACTCCGATGTAATAGCGGTCACGGTCCTTTTTCAGAGACTGGGCTGCCAGATCCACCCATACTCTCACGCGGGGATCCCCGTTGTCCATACCATAGGGACAGATACACGCGATCTTCCTGTGCCCGAGGCTGTGCAGGTAATCCGCCATCTGCGAAGATGCCTTCCACATATCACAGGTTACGCGGGGAATCGCTCTCGGGAAAGAAGTCTGGGCTCCGTAGGCTGCTGTAACCGCCGGGAGGAAGTAGCGCTTTCCTACCCCTTCCAGGTAAGAAAGCGAAACAGCTTCATTCGGAAAGATCACACCGTCCACAAGAAGCGACGGAAGCCTGGATAAATCCATATCGCCGCTCAGGACGATCATGTAATTCTGCCTGTGCGCCGCCTCGATCATGCCTTCGTAAAGCTCGATGTTGAAGGCATTCCTCAGATCCTTGCACATGAACAGGATCTGCCTGGTCCTTCTCGACATCAGGGACATGGCGACCGGATTCGGATGATAATCCAGTTCCCGGGCGATCTTGAGAATCTTCTCCCGCTTTTCTGCGGACACATAGCCGCTGTTGTTGAGCGCCCGGGAAACCACAGATACCGAAACGCCGGCCCGTTCTGCAATCTCTTTCCTTGTACCCATAATCACCGCCTCACTCTTCTGTAATTTTATAAGACTTCGTTATTTCAATCAATATGCCAAATTGTGGTCGCGCGTCCACATGGTGCTTTCACGGTCTCCTTTCTCTCTTTTGCCGAATTTTGACAGAAATTTGGCAAAACGACGGCGGAATCCTGCCGGAACTGCTATAATTGCTTCAGATAATGCACAGAACTGCATTGACAGGGAGAAATCCGGAAGGGACAAAACAGGAAGATGAAGAAGATGACACGGAAACAGGTCGTTCTGATCGAATGGATTATACTGATTCTCGCCGCGGCGGCGCTTGTCCTTGGCGGGATCTTCCTGCTGACATCCCGGCTGTCCGGCCGCAAAAACAGGCAGGAAACAGAAAAAATCTCCGAAACGGCTGAAAAGCCGGAATCGGAGACACAGTCCGAATCAGAAACAGAAGAACCAGATCCTGTCCGGAACTATCTATTCAGTTTTGCGGGGGACTGCACCATCGGAAGTCTGCTGGAATGGCAGGGAAACCAGCCCGGAGACTTCCAGTCCGTGGTCGGGGAAAATTACGCCTATCCCCTCTCCGGCGTCCGGGAGATCTTCGCCGCGGATGATCTCACAACAGTGAATCTGGAAGGAACCTTTACCGGATCCTCCGACGCCATATACAAGCCCTACCGCTTCCGGGCAGATCCCGCCTACGTGAAAGTCCTCACGGAAGGCAGCGTCGAGGCCGTTTCGACCTCCAACAACCATTCCGGGGATTTCCGGGAAGAAGGCCTGAATGATACCCACGCCGCTCTCGACGGGGCAGGCATTCTCCACACCCACACCGGACAGCCCCTGATCCGGACCCTGGAGGGCGGGCTGAAGATCGGAATCGTATCATACAATACCGTAGAGAGTCCCTACAGCCAGGACATCTGGCGCAATGCGGTCAAAACCGATATCGACGCCTGCCGGGCGGCTGCCTGTGACCTTATCATCGGCTTCATGCACTGGGGAACCGTCGAATACCTGACGGAGCCCGAAGACTGGGAAGTCCAGTTTGCCCATGACATGGCAGACTGGGGCTGCGATCTGATCGTCGGCGGCCACGCCCATATCCTCCAGCGCATGGAATTCTATCACGACGTTCCCATCTTCTACTCCATGGGAAACTTCTGCTACGGGGGCAACCTGAATCCGGATGACAAGGATACCATTATCGTACAGGCGCAGTACAGCAGAGACAGCGAAAGCGGCTCTGTCAGCCGGACAGACCTGAAAGTCATCCCCTGCCTGATCTCCACGAGGACGGATAAGAACGACTACTGCCCGACCCCCTGCGCAGAGGGCTCGGAGGACTATACGCGGATCCTCAGCCGGCTGCAGTGGACTGCCGGCCTGTGAACCCTTTCTTCTGATCATTTTCCCAAGCTGCAGTGGACTGCCGGCAAATGGCCCACCCGCCAATGGCCCGCCCGCCAGAGCTTTTCTGCTGAAAAACAAATCCTGAACACAAAGACGCAGTGCAGCACTGCCTGCCCGGCAGACCTTTCACTGCACTGCGTCTTCTCTGTTACTGATTCTCAATCCGGCCGGCGCTGCGCTCTTAGTCCAGAACGGTAATACTCTCAATCACCGGCTGCTCTTCTTTCGGGATCGTCCCGTTATCATCCGTCGGTTTTGCATCCTTGCAGATCTGGTCCACAATTTCCATTCCTTCAGTAACATAACCAAACCCGGCATAATTGTTATCCAGGAAATAGCTGTCAGTCTGGACGATAAAGAACTGGGAACTTGCACTGTCCATATCCTGGGACCGCGCCATGGAGATCGCTCCGCGCGCGTGACTGATCGGATTCTTAACCCCATTCTGACTGAACTCACCTTTAATGGTCTTACCGCTGCCGCCGGTTCCGTTCCCATTCGGATCACCGCCCTGAATCATGAATTCGTCCATGATCCTGTGGAAGGTCAGACCGTCATAGAAGCCCTCCTTTGCCAGAGAAACAAAATTCTCCACCGTAATCGGAGCCGCCGTCGCGTCCAGATCCGCCTTGATCGTACCGTAATCCTTCACTTTGATCTCGATACTGGTCAGCTCATCATTGGACATATCATACTGCCCATTCTCCAGATATCCTCCATCCACTTCCATCTCAGCAGCCTTCTTTTTTGCTCTCCATGTAAAAAATCCCGCCGCTGCAATTATCGCAGCCACAAGCAAAAGTGCAAAAAGAGGAAGCAGTTTCTTTCCCTTCGCTGTCCGCTCCGCTCTTGCCCGCTCATCCGCTTTGCGCTGCTGCGCCATTTTCTTATTGTCTTTGTTCACTGTTATCTCCTCCCTTGACTCCATAACTGTCAGACCTTTATATCCCGCCTGAATGAAGTACTCATTTTTTTGAAGCTGTGATATGCGTACATACCTGTCGCCTCAACGAAGAAGTATACCACTCCCACTGTAATTTGCAATCAAACGTTACTATTTACAGCCTGTTTAAAATCGGGTTCTGGTTCGTCGTGCCTGCAGGAGAACCAGGCTCTGATTTCAAATAAGGCCTTTGAAGCAGGAACTCCACACACAGCCTCAGACAGAAACATCGTTAAGAGAAAAGCATTTTCGGAATCAGAAAGCAGAATTGACACCATATATAATACCACATATAATAATATAAGGAGATATCACATGTCCCAATTCGAAAAACTTCTTCAGCGTATTAAATCCCTGGACAAAAACATGCGCTTTGATGAAATCCGAAAAATCCTCGAAGCGTATGGGTATACCATGAACGGCCCCGGAAGCGGAAGCAGTCACAGGACATTCAGGAAATCAGGCTGCCAGCCGATCACAATCCCCACACATGAACCGATTAAACGAATATATATTATACTGGTTAAACAAGCCATAGAAAGCGAGGAAAACCATGAAGAAAACTCTTGAATATTACCTTTCGCTTCCCTATCGTCTGGAGATTGTTCCCGATACTAAGGAAGGCGGTTATGGAGCACGCTATCCTGAACTTCCCGGCTGCATCACCTGCGCCGATACCATGCAGGGCATCATTGCCAGTGCGGAAGATGCGAAGCGCGCCTGGCTGGAAGCTGCTTTAGAGGAAGGCATCGAAATTGCCGAGCCTGGCGAAGACGCCGATCTTCTTGCTTATTCCGGACAGTTCAAACTGAGAATTCCAAGAAGTCTCCATAAATCTCTCTCAATTCATGCCAGACAGGAAGGCATCAGTATGAACCAGTATTGTCTTTACCTTCTGGCAAAGAATGATACCGTTCACACAACGCAGAAAAGAGTATCCGTAAGCGCAAAATAAACTGTCGGTGAAAACATGTTCACCCGGTCTGTAGTAACACGCTCCAAAAAATCCAATCCGGTGTACTCCAAACCGGATTGGCCAACAGTTGAAGTAATTCACTTCAATGTAATTTAACCGGATCAGGTGAATGGGAGCAGGTTACTGCAGATACATAAATGTGTTCCTGTACACCTTCCTCTTCAATCGGATTGCTTAAGGCGAACCGACGCTGCATCTCATCAGACCAGGGGAGGATTGGATCCACATCTACCCGTTCGGACCCATTAGCATTCGTATGATCCGATGATCAGACTCTACCGTTGAAGTTGAAGGATTCTGTACAACAACAGGAGCTTCTTTATAGGAAGGAACGGTTGGTAGTTTGTCTTCATCCAAAACTTCAAGCCGTACAATCTCATGAACTTCAGGAACTAAAGTACTGTGGCTGGCCGGAAGATCGACAGCTTTACTCCGGTGCTTACGAATGTGATAGTAAAATGTGCTTGTCGGAACGTTGTTCTGATGGCACCATACCTTATCACTGAGGCCACTGGATCGGGCCTCCTGGATCAGGGTAAACCACTTTTGTTCAGTTGGATTAAGTTGATGCATGGCATGTCTCCAATCTTAGAGCTGTTTACTGTAACTTTGGAGTAATTATCCCATGCTGAAATCCGAAATTGAATACGGGGTTTTAATTTGCGCTTACAATATTCCTGCCCTTTATGTCTGGAATTGAACAGAAAACCATATCGTAAGCTGTTAAACGTGCAGAGACGCATCCGTGTCCCCGGACTGATATGCCGTCAGTTTCTCTCTGAGTTCTGCCATCTGTTTCCTCAGCACGTCAATCTCCTGCTCAAGTGCTCCATTCTCCTGCT
>DGHP01000165.1:0-948 GCA_002392705.1 Lachnospiraceae bacterium UBA3845
TGCTGTTTCACTGTTCCGGTACCAGCGCTGAAATCCGGAGTACGGTTTCACTGTTCCGGTACCAGTGCGGGCAGAACAGATTCCGGCAAAAGCAGGCTGATACATTCACTATAAAGGATTGATTCCGGCGCTGCAACAAAAGAAAGAAACCGTCTTCCGGCGGGAAGACGGTTTCCTGTCGCTATTCACGGCCCTCCACACATCAGGCCTCTGACCATCCGTGCTCTGCACGTATGACGCATCTCCGATGCTTCTGCCTGAAGCTGTGAATGGTAACCCTTACTCTACAACCTCTGCCTGCGGACGGATATCCGCTGCAAGCGCATCATTCTCCACTCTGATCACGATGGTATCGCCCGGCAGGACATCCCCCTTGAGGATCAGTCTCGCCGCCAGCGTCTCCACATTCTTCTGCAGATACCGTCTCAGCGGACGGGCTCCGAAGCTGGGATCATAGCCGCCGTCGATGACAAAGCTTCTGGCTTCGTCCGTCAGTTCGATCGCGATATCCTGTTCGGAAAGTCTGCCGTTTAGCTGCTTCATCTGCAGGTCAACTATATTTCCTATATTCTCCTTTGTAAGCGGATGGAAGAGAATGATCTCATCCAGCCTGTTCAGGAATTCCGGACGGAAATGGGCCTTCAGATCCGCCTGTACGGCGCGGGCGGCTTCGTCGCTGATCGTGCCGTTCTCCCGGATCCCCTCCAGCAGGTACTGGGAACCGATATTCGAGGTCATAATCAGGATCGTATTCTTAAAGTCCACGGTTCTGCCCTGGGAATCTGTAATTCTTCCGTCATCCAGAACCTGAAGCAGGATGTTGAACACGTCCGGGTGGGCCTTCTCGATCTCGTCAAAGAGAACGACCGAATAGGGTTTCCTGCGGACTGCCTCCGTCAGCTGTCCGCCCTCATCGTAGCCCACATATCCCGGAGGCGCTCCGATCAG
>DGHP01000165.1:1012-2319 GCA_002392705.1 Lachnospiraceae bacterium UBA3845
ACGGAGAATTTCTCCATATACTCGCTCATATCGATGCGGACCATATTGTTCTCATCATCAAACAGGTTCTGTGCCAGGGCTTTGGCAAGCTCCGTCTTTCCTACGCCGGTCGGCCCGAGGAAGAGGAAGGAGCCGATCGGACGGTTGGGATCCTGGATCCCGGCTTTGGACCGGAGTATGGCTTCCACAACCTTCTGAACCGCCTCGTCCTGTCCGATCACTCTCTCATGCAGTTTGTCCCCGAGGGCAAGGATCTTCTGGCGCTCGCCCTGGTTCAGTTTAGAGACCGGGATTCCGGTCCATCTGCTGACAATGCGGGCTATCTCATCCTCGGTCACGGACTCATGCACAAGAGACAGATCACGGTTCTTCAGCGCCGCTTCTTCGGACTGGAGCTGAGCCTGAAGTCTCGGAAGCTCGCCGTACTGGAGTCTGGCCGCTTCATTGAGATCCGACTTCTGCTTGGCGGCCTCAATCTGCCGGTTGATTTCCTCGATCTGCTCCCTGAGCTGGCTCAGATTGCCGACAGCTGCTTTTTCATTGTCCCACTGCGCTTTCTGGGATTCAAACTTTTCCCTGAGTTCCGCCAGTTCTTTCTGCAGATCTGCAAGTCGCTCCGCAGAAGCCTTATCTGTCTCCTTTTTCAGCGCGGCCTCCTCAATCTGCAGCTGCAGGATACGGCGGTTGAGTTCATCGAGCTCTGCCGGCATGGAATCCAGCTCCGTCTTGATCTGGGCGCAGGCCTCATCGACCAGGTCGATGGCCTTGTCCGGAAGGAAACGGTCGGAGATATAGCGGTGAGAAAGAAGCGCGGCGGCCACCAGGGCATTGTCCGCGATCTTGACGCCGTGATATACCTCATAGCGTTCTTTCAGGCCCCTCAGAATGGAAATGGTATCTTCCACCGTCGGTTCATCCACCATAACCGGCTGGAACCTCCTGGCCAGGGCGGCATCCTTTTCAATATATTTCCTGTACTCATCCAGAGTAGTGGCGCCGATGCAGTGCAGTTCACCTCTTGCCAGCATGGGCTTGAGCATATTGCCCGCGTCCATGGCGCCGTCGGTCTTTCCGGCTCCGACGATCAGATGGAGTTCATCGATAAAGAGAATGATCTCCCCTTCGCTTTTGCTCACTTCCTGCAGAACCGCCTTCAGACGCTCCTCAAATTCGCCCCTGTATTTGGCGCCCGCAACCAGCGCGCCCATATCAAGGGAAAAGATCTTTTTGTTCTTCAGAGCTTCCGGCACGTCTCCCCTGGCCACACGCTGAGCCAGGCCTTCCACGACGGCGGTCTTGCCGACGCC
>DGHP01000165.1:2375-3190 GCA_002392705.1 Lachnospiraceae bacterium UBA3845
GCCGACGCCGGGCTCGCCGATCAGAACCGGGTTGTTTTTTGTCTTGCGGGAAAGAATCCGGATCACATTCCGGATCTCATCATCACGTCCGATGATCGGATCCATCTTCTGCTCCCTGGCTTTTCCGACCAGCTCCGTTCCGTACTTTGCAAGAGAGTCGTAGGTGGCCTCCGGGCTGTCGGTGGTCACCCTCTGATTGCCTCTCACAGTACTGAGCGCCTGGAGAAATCTGTCCCTGGTCAGGCCGAATTCCTTCAGAAACTGCCGTACAGAGGGAGACGCATGGTCCATAACCGCGAGAAAAAGATGCTCTACGGAGACATACTCGTCCCCCATCTTTTTTGCCTCATCCTCTGCGCTGATCAGGGCCTGGTTAAGATACTGGCCGATATAAGCCTGGCCGCCGGATACCTTCGGTCTTCTCTGAATCGCCTGTTCCAGGCTGTCATCAAAATAAGCCTTCTGGATCCCCATCTTCTCGATGAGCCTGGCAATCAGGGAATCGTCCTGATGAACAAGCGCGTACAGCAGGTGCTCCTGCTCGATCTCCTGATTTCCGTAATCAGAAGCAATCTTCTCAAGATTGTTGACTGCTTCGATCGATTTCTGTGTAAATTTCTGAATATTCATAAACTGCCCTCCTTTCCGGATATAAAGGCATTCTTTTCGTCTTTGGATCAGAAGTGTTGGTCCGTTCCCGGATCAGCGCCTCCGAGACTATATATATCACCTTTTGTTAGCCACGTCAATAGTCGAGTGCTAATATTTTCAGAATATTTTATCCTAAGTCACGATTCACGGCCAGTTTGAAATCA
>DGHP01000083.1:0-2290 GCA_002392705.1 Lachnospiraceae bacterium UBA3845
TTATATATCGCTCGGATTACTGAATGCCGTTGACAGCCTTCGCAAGACGGGAAACCTTGCGGGAAGCGGTATTCTTCTTCAGAACGCCCTTCTTTGCGGCTTTGTCGATCACAGAAGTAGCATTCAGAAGCGCCTTTGCGGCTGCATCCTTGTCGGCTGCGTCGACAGCTGCGACAACTTTCTTGACAGCAGTCTTGACACCGGACTTGATGGCTTTGTTTCTTTCATTTCTGACCTTGCTCACCAGAACACGCTTCTTAGCGGATTTGATATTTGCCAAAACGTACACCTCCAGAATTATTCATAGTCTTATCAACTCTATATAATGAAGCGCGTGTCTGAAATACGGACACGGACGTTTCAGGCACACATACGAAAGTATTCTAATCCGGCAGGGAGAAAAAGTCAACATGAAAACTTGCTTATTTCATGGCGATACGTTAAACTGATTGCGGTTTACGGCCTGACGCCGGCTGTGCCGGTGAAAGGTGGATTACAGTCATCCGGAATATTGAGTCAGAGTACAGAACTTCGTTTTAGGAGGAGGAATGAGTTTGGCCGGAATTGAGGAAAGCAGGATCCGCAATTTCTGCATCATCGCGCATATTGATCATGGAAAGTCCACGCTGGCGGACCGGATCATAGAAAAGACAGGACTGCTTACCAGCAGGGAGATGCAGAACCAGGTCCTTGACAATATGGATATAGAGCGGGAGCGGGGCATTACAATCAAGTCCCAGACCGTACGGATCATTTACCACAGCAAAAACGGGGAGGAGTATGTCTTCAATCTGATCGATACCCCGGGGCATGTGGATTTTAATTATGAAGTGTCCAGATCGCTCGCTGCCTGCGACGGGGCGGTGCTGGTGGTGGACGCGGCGCAGGGGATCGAAGCCCAGACCCTGGGCAATGTCTACCTGGCCCTGGATCATGACCTGGAGATTCTGCCGGTTATCAACAAGATCGATCTTCCCAGCGCGGATCCGGACAAGGTTGCGGCGGAGATCGAGGATGTGATCGGCCTGGACTGCGAGGACTGCCCGCGGATTTCCGCAAAGACCGGCCAGAACGTTGAGGATGTGCTGGAACAGATCTGCACGAAGCTTCCGGCGCCGACAGGAAGCGCCGAGGATCCGCTGAAAGCCCTTATTTTTGATTCCCTTTATGATCCCTACAGAGGCGTCATCGTCTTCGTCCGGATTTTCGACGGAGTTCTGAAGAAGGGAATGAAAGTCCGCATGATGGCAAAGCAGACGGAGGCGGAGGTGGTGGAAGTCGGCTATTTCGGCCCCGGACAATTTATCCCCTGCGACAGCCTGGAAGCGGGCATGGTCGGTTACTTTACGGCATTTCTGAAAAATGTGAATGATACCCGCGTCGGCGATACGGTGACGGACGCGCAGCGCCCCTGCCCGGAGGCCATGCCCGGATATAAGAATCCCCTTCCGATGGTATACTGCGGCCTCTATCCGGCGGACAGCGCCCGTTATCAGGACCTGCGGGACGCGCTGGAAAAGCTCCAGCTCAATGATGCTTCCCTGCAGTTTGAGCCGGAGACCTCCGCCGCGCTTGGATTCGGTTTCCGCTGCGGATTTCTCGGGCTGCTCCATCTGGAGATCATCCAGGAGCGGCTGGAGCGGGAGTACAATCTTGACCTGGTTACCACGGCGCCCGGTGTTATCTATAAGGTGCATAAGACAAACGGGGAAGTCATAGACCTGACGAATCCGTCCAACCTTCCGGATCCTTCGGAGATTGAATATATGGAGGAGCCGATGGTCTCGGCAGAGATCATGGTGACCACCGAATATATCGGCCCCATCATGCAGCTGTGCCAGGAAAGACGCGGCATCTACCAGGAGACGGAATATATTGAATCGGACAGGGCCGTTCTCCGCTACGAGATGCCTCTGAACGAGATCATCTATGACTTTTTTGACGCGCTCAAGTCCCGCTCGCGCGGCTATGCTTCCTTCGACTATGAGCTGAAGGAGTATGTAAGGTCCGAACTGTGCAAGCTGGATATCCTGGTCAACAGGGAGCAGGTGGATGCGCTGTCCTTCATTGTATTTGAGGGAAATGCATATGAGCGCGGACGCCGTATGTGCGAGAAGCTGAAACAGGAGATTCCGAGGCAGCTGTTCGACATTCCGATCCAGGCGGCTGTAAACGGCAGGATCATCGCCCGCGAGACAGTGAAGGCGCTGCGCAAGGACGTCCTGGCCAAGTGCTACGGCGGCGACATCACCCGGAAAAAGAAACTGCTTGAAAAACAGAAGGAAGGCAA
>DGHP01000083.1:2346-4800 GCA_002392705.1 Lachnospiraceae bacterium UBA3845
CGCATGCGTCAGGTCGGATCCGTGGAGATTCCCCAGAGAGCCTTCATGAGCGTGCTGAAGCTGGACGAAGAATAATAATATTCATCCGGCACTGTGTGAGCGGTGCAGGATTTCTGAGATCCGGCACCGTGTGAGCGGCGCCGGTTTTTCTCTGTGTGAAAGGCGGAAATGGCTGCCGTGCGTCCGCGCGCAATACTGCCGAAGCAGAATTGATTTCCGCCTCTGCCATACCGGGGCCGGACGGACCGGCCCCGGCACAGGAAGGAGGAAGGGCATCATGGAATCCAGTATACCTTTTCAGATCTATGTTCATATTCCCTTTTGCGTCAGGAAATGCAATTACTGTGATTTTCTGTCCTTCCCGGCCGCGGAGGAGGTTCAGAGGCAGTATTTTGACTGCCTGAAGCAGGAAATCCTCGGCTTTGAGGAGACAGAGGGGAAAGAGGTCGTCTCGGTCTTTTTCGGCGGAGGGACGCCTTCCCTGCCTGACCCCTCCCTGATCACGCAGACCCTGGATCTGATCCGTTCCCGCTTCCACCTGGCGCCGGATGCCGAGATCACACTGGAATGCAACCCGGGAACGCTTTCCTCTGAAGATGCCTCCGGCGGGAACCGGGAGGCCGGGCCGGATTCCTGCGATAAGCTGATCCGCTATCGGGCAGCCGGAATCAACCGCCTGAGCATGGGGCTGCAGTCCGCTGACAACAGCCTGCTCAGGACGCTGGGCCGGATTCACAGCTTTGAACAGTTTGAGCGGGAATACCGGAAAGCCAGGCAGGCCGGCTTTGACAATATCAGCATCGATCTGATGTACGGACTTCCCGGTCAGACGATTGAGAGCTGGAACGAGACGCTGGACAGGGTGCTGGCCCTGGAAAACAGCCCGGAGCATATCTCCGCCTACAGCCTGATCATAGAGGAGGGAACGCCTTTCTATGAGCGTTACCACGAGGATGCGCAGCTGAAAAGCCTGGGGGAGAAACCGCTTTTTCTTCCATCTGAGGAGGAGGAGGGGCAGATGCTGCACGATCTGAAGGAAAAGCTGTTTTCCGCCGGCATGCACCGCTATGAGATATCCAATTATGCCCTGGACGGCTTCGAGAGCAGGCACAACAGCGGTTACTGGCTCCGGCGCCAGTATGCGGGCTTCGGCCTGGGCGCCTCCAGCCAGATCGGTTCCCTGCGCTACAAAAACACGGACGATCTCAGCCGCTATCTGGCAGCTGATTTTTCCAAAAGGGAGATGTTCGTCCTCTCCAGGGACAATGAGATTGAGGAGACCATGTTTCTCGGACTCAGGATGACGCGGGGAGTGGACCTTGAAGCATTTGAAAAAAAGTTCCGGGTGAGCGCTCTTACGGTGTACGCGGATGTGATCGCGCGCATGCGGGAAAACGGGCTGCTTGCGCTTGAGGACGGGAGGCTTTTCCTGACGGAGCGCGGAACAGACATAAGCAACCTGGTGATGTCGGAATTTCTCCTGGACTGAGAAAAGCGGATGCGCCGGGAGGCCGTGTTCGACGCCCATGGCAGACTTGGATTCTGTCAGCGGGCAAAGCGGATGCGGCGGGTAACCGTGAGAAATGGGATTGCATTTATACCCTTTTGTGTTAGAATGATTTCTATAAAAACGATGTTGATCGATATGATGATTGCAGTATCAGAAGTCCGCCCGCAGGATAGTCATCCGGGGTATTGAATCAGGTTACAAGACCTCGCTTTTGGGAGAAGTATGAAACGACATTTATATGCAGCCATCCTGGCCGCCGTTCTGGCGATCCTGTTTCTGGCAGGCCTGGCTGTTTTTGTTTTCCTTGAGCACCGGCAGCTGATGACCTCCGCGGGGGAGATCGTGAATCCCTTTGAATCGGATGAAGGGCTCGCGGCGGCCCTGAGAGGGAAGAATTCTTCATATGAGGAGGGTACGGAGCCGGAAAGCGCGGCAGAATCCGCTTCCCTGGACAGCCATGGCTCGAAGGCACTGGAAGCTGCACGGTCACAGCTGCAGGAGGGCAGGGCCCACCGCATCCTGTTTGTGGGCGACTCCAGGACCCTCGGCTGCCGCGACGCGTTCGGCAAGAGCCCCCGGAAGGATGACTGCCTTTTTGTAGGCAGGGTAGGAGAGGGCTGCGCCTGGTTCCGGGAGGAGGGACTTGCGGAGATGGAGGATGCGATCGATGAAAACCCGGCTCTTCCGGTTGTCCTGAATTTCGGCGTCAATGACCCGGATCAGATCAGCCAGTACCTTGCTGTTTACACTGAGATGATTCAGCAGCATCCCGATACGGACTTCTATTTTCTTTCCGTGAACCCGGTGGAAGAGGAAAAGATGCCGGAAGAAGCGCTGGAACTTGTGAATAACGGGAATATCTCGCTGCTGAACGAAGCCCTGAAGGATGCCTGGCCGGACCGTTATCTGGATTCTTCGTCCATGCTTCTTAAGGATGGCTTTGA
>DGHP01000087.1 GCA_002392705.1 Lachnospiraceae bacterium UBA3845
GATATGCCTGCTGGACGGCGATGGTACTGGATTTCCTGCCGTATAAAGTTCCGGGCGGTCCAAGGAAGAAAATCGGATGGATCAGATACATCACTTTTGCGGCCTCCCTTATCTTTGTCGGGGCGCTGTTCCTTGCGAAAGTGGGAAATATAGAGCGAATCATGTTCCGGGCATTTATCGCAGGAAACATCCTTTATTATGCGGCAGGTATTATCCTGGCCTATGCATTTAAGGATAACAGGGCCTTTTGCAAATATATCTGTCCGGTAACCGTTTTTCTGAAACCAATGAGCTATTTTTCGCTGCTGCGTATTAAATGCGATAAGGACAAGTGCATTTCCTGCGGAAAATGTAAAAAAGTATGTCCCATGAATGTCGATGTAACAGATAACAGCAGGAAGCGGTTAAATGGTACGGAGTGCATCCTCTGTATGGAATGTGTCAGAAACTGTCCTGCAGACGCGTTATAAAAAATGGAATCACCTGACCTGTGTTTCTGTAAGCGGAGGCCAGGTGTTTTTTATCTCAGTCCGTTACTCTTTCAAAATAGGAGGCCAGTTCTTCCGGTGTAATCTTAAGACCATGATGGAACCACCACTTCACGGATTCTATATAGGCGCTGCAGTAATAATTCATGTAGTAGTCTTCCGGTATTTTCATATCCGCAGCATGGCTGCAGAGGCCGTAACGGCTGATCAGCAGCTCAAACTGGGCATAAAAAGTACTTCTGCCGATGTCGGCCTCATTGATGATGTTGAGGGGAGGTCTGTATGGACATAAATGATGTAGTGGAATTCATTAATTCGCATGATGATCCGGTTCTGTCTGAAGAAATGAACGCTCTGGTGATGGAAACATGTTCCCGCCTTTTTATACTGACTTTGGACGGAATATTCATTTTGGCCGGAATGTCTTTGTGAATGACTGCTGTCATTTTCAGGATCAGGGCGGAATCTTTATCGGGGACAATGTTCTGATCGGACATAATACGGTTCTGGCTACCATAGATCATGATCTTGATCCGCAAAGCAGACAGAACCACTATGCGCCGATTCATATTGGAAATAATGTATGGATCGGTGCGAGTATTGTTATAACAAAAGGCGTTTCCATCGGAGAGAATGCGGTCATAGCTGCCGGAGCAGTGGTCACAAAGGATGTACCGGCAAACACTGTTGTTGGCGGCGTTCCGGCGAAAATCATCAGACAATTGCCGGTTCTGCAGATGGAAGTGGTATCGCCTCAGCCGGAGGGAAGACGACTATTGTATTGAATGTTCGAATGACGGTGTTGATTTTACACAGATGAGAGTCTGCCACATGTGGGAAGGTGCGGGAACGATCCGTTTCGGAGTATATGCATGCAGTCCGGAGGAATCCAGTTTTAAAGCTGTATTTACTGATATGCAGATCACGGAATGCGCCTGGAAAGCGCATGATGGCCAGCAGCCCGACTAAAAGCAGGAGGAGCTATATGAATCTATTTTTATGCAGACAGCTTGCACTGGATTACTGCTGCAGGGAAGAAGATGTACGGGATAAAGAGAATCATTTTACGGAGTTCAGTTTTCAGGAAGGGAGACGGCGTTTCAGGGAAGAGAAAGACTGCTTTCTGAAAATTACGGTTGTGAATGGCAAAGTACTGGCTTCGGGAGATCCTTCGATTATTAAATGGTGTGAGCAGAAATTTGAAAAGACTGCGGGCGCCTGGTTTTTTGAACCTGAAAACCTGAGAATAATCGAAAGCAGACTGCAGGAATCCGGGTATAAGATCGGAATGATGCATCCTTTTTTCATCAGCGATACAATCTCGGATGCCGTCCCCGGAGAGTATGAAATCCGCTGGTTTGAAGAAGATGAGATCGGGCAGTTCCGCGGGGATGAACGATTTAAGAATGCATACAGTTTCTGCGAGGAAGCACCGGACGTGCTTGGAATAGGGGCGTTCAGAAAAGGCATGGTGCTTGGAATGGCAGGAGCCAGCGCTGACAGTCCGATCATGTGGCAGATCGGCATCGACGTGCGGCCGGAGGCGGAAGGGCTGGGAATTGGCAAGATGCTGGTGACACTCCTGAAAAATGAGATTATCAGGAGAGGGATTCTGCCGTTTTACGGTACGGCATTCTCTCATCTTGCATCCCAGTCCGTTGCGCTGGGATCCGGATTTCATCCGGCGTGGGTTGAGCTTGCGGCGACAAAGAGATGAGGATCCGGACTGATTCAGGGAAGCGCTGACAAAATCAGAGCTTTCATCTGTTTCTGCTGTTCTGCTGCAGAAATCAGCGCTTCTCCATCCCCCTTCTGTACACCGTAATTTCCAAACTGCGCATGGTTTCCGCCGTCTATTCTATATTCAGCGGCTTTCTCCGGTAAATAACCGCGCCCCTTTTCCAGGTTTGTCATGTTCAGCACATGATCCTCAGATCCGAACCATCCCTTCCTTTGCGAGAAGATGCAGAAGGGGGGCATATGCCGTTTCTTCATTTCCGGTTTTCATTTCCCCAGTCGCAAAGCTTGTCCAGCACCTTCACAAGGGAGTGTCCCCGGTCCGTTAACGAGTATTCTACCTTTGGCGGGATCTGCGGATAGACCTTCCGGACAATCAGCTCATCTGATTCCAGTTCTTTCAGATTCTGACTGAGCGTTTTATCTGCCACCTGCTTCAGGTATCTGCGCATCTCATTGAAGCGGACCGGCTCATACTCCATCAGACAGTAGAGAATCACCGGCTTGTATTTTCCGGAGATCAGGGACAGGGTATAACTGTAACCAGTCTCGTCAAAATCAGCATTTTCAATACCTTTTTTATGCATAACTTACCTCAGGGTTAGTACCAGATATAAAAGTAGGTACTTGAATTTCTGAAGGGCACTTGTATAATGTAGCTAAATCTGGCTGAGAAGTCAACAAATCAATCAGAAAGGCGGAGATTATTATGAAGAAGGATTTAGGAACAGTACAGGCAGTATACCCGATGCCGGTTTTGATGGTGGCGGCTTATGATGCGAACGAAAAGGTCAATGTCATGAATGTGGCGTGGGGCCAGATCTGCGATGAGGATAAGATCATCCTCTTTATCGGAGAAGGAAAGAAAACCTGGCTGAATATTAAAGAGAGCAAAGCCTTCACGGTTGCGCTGGCCGACAAGGCGCATATGGATGCCGCCGATTACTTCGGCATTGCTTCCGGCAACAGGATCGACGATAAATTCGAAAGAACCGGATACCACGCAGTAAAGAGTGACCGCGTCCATGCTCCGATTATTGAGGAGTTTCCCGTGGTAATGGAGTGTGAGCTTCTGGAGTTCCTGCATACCGATTATGTGGACGGGATCGTCGGGAAGATCGTGAACGTGAAGGCTGAGGAAGCGGTTCTTTCTGAGAATGGAAAAGTGGATCCGAAGAAGCTGCAGGCGCTTATGTTCGACCAGTTCCAGAACGGATATTATATAACCGGCGAGCAGGTTGGCAAAGCATGGAACGCCGGAGCAGGCCTTATGAAAAATAATACTTAAGGAAACACTGATTCGGGCAGAGAGGAAAGGAAAGCGGCTTGAGAAAGACAATTGCTTTTTTTTACGATTGCGGTAATGGCACTGGGACTTTTTGCAATATCCGGCAGTGCGGCATCAGAAACCGCTTACTCGAAGGATATAAGGGCGGAAAGTGAAAGCACGGAGGCGGAAACAGAAAATGACGCGGGCTGGCGGAGCGGCAGTTTCTATAACACGGAAACGCTGGAGGTCTGGCTGGAGTACGGGCCGTTTTCATATATCATGCATTTCGATGGCGAGGTTCCGCCGGAAGAGGCAGAAGAATTTGACGTGAGCGAAGGCATTGCGGACATGAAGGTGCTTGATGCAGCTTTCGAGGGACTGGGTGACGCATCTTATATAGAGTAAGAATCAGCCGGTTTCCGGGGAATCATTTGCTGCAATCGTGAATCCTCAGAGTTGCCGTGCGGTCGGGCGCAATTCCGCGAAGGCGGAATTAAGAATGGGAAACGCTGAATCCGGTATTCATAGAATGATCGGCGGACTGCCCCAGCGTTTCCTCAGATAAAATCTTCGAGCCGCATCTGGTAATCGATCCAGCTGGTCTGTTTTGCCTGGTGTACGATATCATCGGGTTCGAGATTGCCGATCAGAAGCGGGGAATGCGGATCGTGAAGCTTCATGTTTCTGAGTACGATATGCTTCTCCGCATTGGCATAACAGTACCGGCAGAGATGGCCGCAGGTGTTATAGGCGCCGATGTCTCCGGTGATATAGCAGGCACACTCCTTGCGGTTGGCGGGATTGGGCGGCACGGACAGATTGTGGCCGATGACGGTTTCAAAGGTCCTGACCGTCATGCAGCCGGAGCAGTCCGCACCGGCTGTCTCAAGAATCCGGTCTTCACCGCAGGGCTTTATGACCATGTCATATTTCCGCCCGATCTGAACAAGGGCTTTTGTGAGAGACAACTGAGTGGACAGCGGGATTATTCGGGCTTCCGGATAGTTCCGCTTTACTTTTTCATACAGGTCAATAAAGCTGATGACTGCCGTATGGGTAAAACCGGCAAGTGCAGAGGCCATGGCCTCAAAAGCGGCTGTATGCCGCTCTACGGTCCAGAAGTCGTTGATGATGATCGGATCGTAACGCCAGCCCATGGACTTTTTTCCGACAATACCGGAGATTTTCCGGAATGTGTTTATCACAGATTCCGCCGGCGGAACATTTGGTTCAATCTCTTTTCCGTAAGGCGTGATTGTAAGGAACCAGTACTGGTGGTATGGTTTAAGCAGATCCATATATTTCAGCATTGGTTCCGGGTTCTTGGAGCAGAATCCGATCATATCAACTACGGATGGATCAAGCAGATATTTTGTCACTGATTTCGGATTATACGGATTCCTCACAAGAACGTACCCCTCCCGCAGGCGGTTTGCGAACCAATCGGAATAAAAGGCCGGGATATCTGTACGCTGACCGGTCTGAATGATCATAGGATCGGCCTCCTTTCTGTATGCGTAAGGTCTGTTACTCTTCACAGATCCTCTTTTTCTATCTTGTAATCGAAGTTTTTTGTCCTGTCAAGGCAGGGTTCTCCTCCGGCAGGCTGTGTGAGTTCGCTGTCAGGGCGGACTTTTTTCTTCTTACAATTCTTCCCCTTCTTATGCTGACACTGAGTATACTATAGCGCCCCTGTTCAAAAAACTGCTTTGCAGATGTTATCCGGGGCAATCCTGTCATACAACTGTTCCGTGATGTCTGTTCCGGGGATCTGTAGATCTTCGGGACTGATTATGAAGGTGGAGCTTCTGTAGCGGACCAGGGGAATAAGTAGTAAAATGGAATCGGTTTCAGAATCCGGCTGAAAAGCCGGGCCGGACGGGCGGAATAAGCCGTAGCCGGACGGAAAGATATGTGGTGCAGCCCGGAGAAGGTCCGGGCGGGATTCAGGATGAAAGAAAGGAGACTGCAGCATTATGATTGTAGTGATTAACGATGACAGAGTGAAAGATGTGGAAGCATATCTCCCCATAGCGAAGGCTTTTGCCGCGGACGCCGTGGCAAATGACGAGGGCTGCATTTCCATGGAGGTGCTGGTCGATCCTGAAATTCCCGGCCGCGTCCTGTATCTTTCTCATTTTGAGAGCAGGGAAGCTTTTCAGAAACATGCCGGCGGAGCCACTTTTCAGAAATGGCTTCCGGAGCTTGGAAAGTATTTTATCAGTGCGGCCGATTCTTTTTTTGAACTGAAAGCTTCTGCGGGAACGGATCTAATGTGATCAGAGGCGCGGGAACGGAATCGGATTGGGCACGAAGGGCTGCCGATGCCGGAAACAGAGAGGGCAGGTAATGGTTATATGAAGAAAAAGATTGCTGTTTTCCTATGTGTATCTGTCATGCTGGGACAACTCTGCCCGCGTATCCCTGCGCAGGAGAATTCTTACGTTATGGATGAATGGAATCCGTCCGGATCAGATGTACATTAAGTACGATGCCGGTACGGACTGGGGATGGAACGGAAGCAATTTCTGAAACGATAAAAATCTGCGAAAGACTTATCGCCTCCGGGTGATGAGCTTTTCGGTTTATCCGAAAAATCTGCAGAGCGTTACTTTCAGAGAGAATGCGGCTGCAGGCCGGGGAATCTGACCCCGGCTTTCCGGAGCGAACGTTTTAATGTGCCGGCACTTGTGGAGGAGCAGACGGTATGAGAAGGCAGGCGGTTCTTTCCGTCAAGGAACTGCCGGCTTTCAAAAAAACGCACGGGGTAATTAACTTATGAGAAAGAGATTGCTTTTACATCTGCTTATGGGCGTAATTGCCGTTGGATCCGCTCTGGCTGTTGCTGCATTTTTAATATATACACTGATCCTGCGCACCAGTTTCAAGGCGGACGCCCTTGAGATTAATGAAGCCTTTCGTACACATGATACGGTTGCAGTCTCCTGCGGCGGTCTGTCCTATCAGGCTCCGCCGGGAGAGAACGAATACTACAATATGTTTCTTCTGAACCGGAATACAGCAGTATTTAGCAGAAAAGCAGTATCGGAGACAGATGACACAATCCTGATCGACTTCGGCCCGGAGAAGCTTTCCTATACGGGCATGGAAGACGGAACTGCGATCGCCCTTTGCTGGAAAACCGCAGAAAAGGAAAAGCATTACATTGTGCGGAGTCAGATGACCTTTGCCCAGATGAACGCGTATTTTATGAACAGTTATCGCAAAGCATCATAGCATAAAAGAATTGTCCGTATCGGAAAAGCTGCGAGTTTCACCCAGAACATTCCGACAGGCAGAACCAGAAGCCTGGAAGCAGCTTCTGTATCCGCTTTGGCGGAAAAAGGATAAATGAAGGGGATCTGAAAGGATGCATTTTGTTAATGCCAAAGGGATACTGACCGGAAGCGGCGGCCGTTATGGAATGAACATTTACCGGGGGTGCAGTCATGGCTGCATTTACTGTGACAGCAGGAGCCGGTGCTATCAGTTCACGCATCCCTTTGA
The DNA here is from genome assembly GCA_002392705.1 of Lachnospiraceae bacterium UBA3845. Classification (GTDB taxonomy): domain Bacteria; phylum Bacillota; class Clostridia; order Lachnospirales; family Lachnospiraceae; genus Porcincola. The sequence continues at coordinate 7,003 of DGHP01000087.1, forward strand.
GGATATAGAAGTAAAGCAGAATGCGCCGGAACTGCTGGAAATGGCGCTGAAATCAAAGAGACGAAAATGCGTGATCGGAACCGGATCGATGTCTGACCCGTATATGCACTGTGAGGAACAGCTGCGGCTGACGAGAAAGTGTCTTCAGATCATCCTGCAATACGGGTTTGGCGCCGCGATTCAGACAAAATCGGACCGGATCCTGAGGGACATCGATCTGCTGGATGAGATTAACCGCTCTGCGAAATGTGTGGTTCAGATGACGCTTACCACCTACGATGATGCCTTATGCCGCATATTGGAGCCGAATGTCTGCAATACCAAACGCCGGATAGAAGTGCTGGAAGAGATGCAGAAAAGGGGCATCCCGACCATCGTCTGGATGACGCCGGTCCTGCCTTTTATCAATGATACGGAGGAGAATATTACATCTATACTGAACGAATGCATCCGTGTCGGTGTAAAGGGGATCATTGATTTCGGGATGGGCCTGACTTTGCGGGAAGGCGACCGGGAATACTATTATGCCGCGCTTGATAAGCATTTTCCCGGGATGAAACAGCGATATATCAGGCGATACGGAAATGCATATGAACTGCAGAGTCCCAAAGCCGGGGAGCTGACAGAGATCTTTCAAAGGATCTGCAGGGAAAACGGTATCCTGTCAGATCCGGAGGATTGCTTTCATTATATTCAGGAACTCCCGGATCATTATAAACAGATGAGCATATTTGACATGTTATAATAGTTGCAGTCCGGTTTATATTCAGGAAAACAGGAGAAGAAAAAAGATGTTTTGTATCTACTGCGGAACAAGGATCCCGGATAACGGGGTATTCTGTCCGGCCTGCGGTGCGAAGGCAGCCGTAATCAAAGCAGAAGAGAAAGAGAGGCCTGCCGGGATGCGGGCGGTTGTCTGTGCAGCCTGCGGAAGCGGCAGCCTGAAAAGAATCGGCAGAACGGAATATCTTTGCGAACATTGCGGCAGCCGGTTCTTCGCCCGGGTACCGGACGGTGCGATGAGCTGCGAAGAAGAAAAAGCAAAACTTCTCGCTCTGTTTGCGGAGGCAAAGACCTATGCGGACAAGGGGGATTATCAGGCTGAACTCATCGCGCTGAGTAAAGGGATGGAACTGGTGCCCGAGGACGGAACACTGCTGCTGAAACTGGGACGTGCGAGCAGCAGGCTTGGCCTGGTACAGGAGGCAATGGATTATTACCGGAAAGCCGCGGAAGTCTGTCCCAATGATCCGATCGTCTATGTCAACCAGGGCGTAGAGTATATGAAGCAGGAAATGGCAGCTGAGGCCAGACCACTGTTTGAAAAAGGGATTGCCATGATGGAAGCCGATCCCATGTCGGCATCGACCGCCGATGCAGCCGTATCCTACGGCAACTATGCCTTCTGTATCGGTAAGCTTGGTGATCTGGCGGGCGCCAGAAAATATCTTACGATCGCTAAACAGAAGGGCTGCAGCGAACAGACCCTCGATTATTTCTGCAAAAACCTGAATATAAGGGTCTGATCTGCCTGCAGTCATAGTTTCCTGTGAGTTTATTGAAGAAGCCCTGCCGTTCATAAATGACAACATTGACTATAGCAGTCCGGTATGAAACAATCCCCGGTAAGTAAGCAGAAATATCGTGCCGTTCAGGCAGATTTTCCGATCCTGTGCCTGTGGAAATGAAGGTGCTGGCACGTATGAAGATGATGTGGGCGGAAAATGACGATCCGGCATGATCTTCCACCGCGTCTCAGGATTAAGAACACCAGCCTGATCTGCGGAACGATGCATGTGGTATGCCGGAATGTTATATACTCTATCCCGCTGACGACAGAAGAGAATTTTTTGCGAGTCTATGCCGGGATGCCCGGATGGTATGCTGAGCATTCGGACGTCTGCCGGAAACGGAGACGGAACTTTACGCCGCTTTCCCGGAGGAGAATGACGCGGCCTATGAAGACTATGCGGGATATCAGTTTTCAGGCGATGATCCCTGGGAAGGGATTCTGACGATCACGGTCAGAAGCATCGCTGACGGGAAAACGGGCATGATCCGTGTCAGCTTCGGAATCTATAACACGGCGGAAGAGGTGGATGCGTTCCTTGAGATTCTGCCGGAGGCCATGAAAGCGGCGGAAGATCTGAGAGGATACGGGAACGTCAATCCGGACTATTGACGAAGAGAACAACTGATCTGTATTATGGCACAGGGTTCCTGTCAGTAAAAACTGACCAGACAGCAAAGAGGAAGAGAGGCAGTCTATGAAAAAGAGAGTATCTGTATTACTGATGCTGTTGATGATAATGGCAGCCGGCTGCGGAGTCTGTTCCGCTTCCATAATGCCTTCCAGGGGTCCGGGACAGATCGGTCTGAGCTCTGTGGTTCTGTGCGACAGCCTGTCTTTATACAGTGCCCCCGGTTTTGATTCCGCAGTCCTTCAGAAGGTGAGCTACAGGAGCCAGATTATCGTGCTGCGCCGGGAGAACGGCTGGGCGGAGGTTGTCCTGGGGGATGCTGAGGATTCTCCGCACGGCTGGGTGAAAGAAGATTATATCGCGGTTGATCCGGCCTGGTACCAGACGGAGGGAGAAACTCCGGTTTATGCCTGGAACGACAGTTCGGCGCCCAGGGTTGCCCTGCTGGACGCGGGCGAAAGCCTTCCCATCCTGAGAGATGACGGGGACTGGATCGTGGTCAGCCTCAGGGGAGCGGCGGGATGGATCCGGAATCCGGTCCGGACTGCTCCTTCCGGATATCCTGTCAACTTCTGATCCCGGCGTCCGGAGAGGGGAAGCTTACGGCGGAAATGAATTTCCGGACGAAGATGAATGATGATTCTGACAGTTCTGGCCGTTCTTTTTATAGTTTTCTGCCGCGGCCGGATGAACATGACTTATCAGGAGGACCGGATTATCCAGCGCCTGAATGACTATCCCGGACAGCATGGTATATCCGGCAGGGCAGAAGGCATACAGCATCAATCCTCTTAACTGGAAAACAGACGGAACTCCCGCGGATAAGTCGGAGAATATCGGCGCCTGCTTCACCGGCGGTGAAGGCGAAATCAGAACGGAATTGAAAGGCCTCTGCGGCTGCTATCTCGATCAGGAGCGCGGCGCGCTGAAGGTTACGGATCTGACGGTAAACAGCGGAGTATGGAACGGGCAGAAGAACCGATGTTATGAATATCAAAAAAGAAACGGACCGTCCGCCGCTGAATTCTGCGGCCTGATCGATGGTCCGTTTCTTTTATTATTTTAAGCCCGCGGTTTCTCTCAGCTTTCCTTTACGAGATTATCCCGGAGAACACGGTCAAGCATCTCCTTCTGGCTCTGTGTCAGATCCCTGAAGGGACGGCGCGGGATTCCCACCGGAACGCCCATGTCGGAGAGGATATACTTGATGGCGGGAATGAGGCCGACATCGCAGAGGGCATAACGGTGTGACGGTCGCAGGGACGACACCTTTCAACTTTGCTGGCTTGTTCATCCTTTCCTGCCTTTCTGGTATTTATGACCTTGAACTATAATCTTATTCTGCTAAAGCGCCGCCTGCTGTCTGCAGATCCGGGCGGACGCCTCAGGACAATCATGCGGCGGATTCTTTTTTCTGTCAAGTCAAAGTGCCTGAAAGAAGGGAGGCCTCATCTGTTTTTTCTCCACTTGATCCGATAGTAAATAAATGCGAAAACCAGGCAGAGAAGCGCAATGATCGCAAACCACGCAGCGATGGTGCCTGCCGGCTGTTTCCGGACTTCCAGGAAGAAATAGGGGCCTTCCAGAAGATTGACGGCATTCAGCAGCAGACAGATCATTCCATAGATCAGGCTGACAGCGGCAGGCCACAGAATGATTTGGACCGGCTGCTTTTTGACTTTTTCCAGGAACAATAACGATATCACGGAAAGAGCAGGACCGATTAAATGATTGATCGGCGCCACGTTTTCAATGAAGTAGTAGCGGATCCCGCCTTCCGGGGCCAGAACAAAAGCTGCGATCAGAAAGGTAATGGTCAGTCCCACCGCGCTTATGAAATGGAGGGTGGTGACATAGCCGGGAAGGTCAATGTCTTTAAGACAATAATATACGACGAAGGCGGAAACAACCAGCTGCAGAAGATTGCTGTCAACCGTATACCATTGAAAAAGACCCGGTCCGAAAACCATACAGTCATGGATAAAAGCTATGATTTCCAGAACGATCAGAATCGTATTTACGATTACTGCCGGACGCCTGCCTGCTGTCTGATGCATGAGTAGATCCTCCCATCTGCTTATTATTATCCATGAGTATACTCCCTTTCCCGACCGGGTGGAAGGCGCTTTTGATCTGATCCGGACTTTTCCGGCGTATCTGCCGGCGTCTGAGGAAACGCTGAAGCAGAGACTTTGCTGACGG
>DGHP01000041.1 GCA_002392705.1 Lachnospiraceae bacterium UBA3845
GAGCTTATGCGGATATCAGAGATATCACGATAGCGGCCAATACGGCCATGATCCATCTTCTCCTGGGGCTGCCCTGCGGCGGGCTGGGAACTTATCCCTTCCGCCCTCTGACGCTGGGAGGTGAGGAACTGTCCTGGAAGTGTCTTTTCGGGGCAGGCGCAGAGCAGACCGAGAAAGCGTACGGGGGCATGAAAACCGGCGGGTCAGCGGAATCAGGAAAAGAGGAAGCAGGCGAGGCAGCGGAATCTGTAAATGAGGAAGCAGGCGAGGCAGCGGAATCTGTAAATGAAGAAGCCGGCGGGTCAGCGGACTTTGGAAACGTGGAAGCCGGCGGGGCATCAGACTCCGGAAAAGTGAAAGTTCATATCCTGCGCGGGATCAGCAGCTATGTCGGCGCGGATATCACCGCGGGGATCTATGCCCTGGATCTGGACAGGAGAAAAGGAAATACTCTGTTTCTGGACCTCGGAACAAATGGGGAGATGGCTCTGATCCGGGACGGCAGGATCAGCTGCGCTTCGGCTGCGGCAGGACCGGCGCTGGAGGGCGGAAACCTTTCCTGCGGGACGGGAAGCATACCCGGAGCGGTCTGCGGCCTTGAAATCCGGGGCTCCTCCGTCCTGGTGCGGACAATCGGCGGAAAAGCCCCGATCGGTTTCTGCGGGAGCGGAGTCATAGAGACGGCGGCGGCTCTGTTGGAAGCCGGCCTTATGGACCGGACAGGCCGGCTGCGTGAGGATCTGAGAGAGCATGGCTTTGATCTCCGGACTGCGGGATATCTTCTGCAGGGAGACGGAAGCTGCAGCTTAGCAGAGGGAGAGGATGAGAGTGAGTCCGCTGCTCAGCGAAAGAATGAGAGTGAGCTCGCCCGTGAGCGCAGGGCCGGCATACCCTGTATTCCGGTACAGGGGGAGAACACGGAATATCACGCCCCGGGGACAGGCCGGGACCGTTCTGTGTGCATGACACAGGATGATATCCGCCAGCTGCAGCTGGCCAAGGCGGCCATCCGGGCAGGGATAGAGATTCTGCTGGACAGGGAAGAACTCTCCTGCGATAAGATCGACAGGGTTTTTCTGGCAGGTGCGTTCGGGACTTTCCTGAATCCGCAGAAGGCTGCCGCGATCGGACTGATCCCTGAAGAACTGGCCCGGAAGGCCCTGCCGGCGGGGAATACTTCGCTTGCAGGCGCCGTGAAAAGTCTGTGTGAATCAGTCGGCGCGGAAAGGATAAGAAAGATCGCCGAGCAGGCTGAAGAGCGGATTCTGGCGAATGAGAGCGGTTTTGAGGAACTGTTCATCCGTTACATGGATTTCCCTGACAGGCGGCAAATGCCGTAAAGCAGTGCAGGAAGCTTTGCATGCAGTGAATGCCGGAAATTTCGGGCCTGCGGCGGATTTTCATGTCATAGATACGCAGGAAGCTGTTCAGCTGCGCCCCGTGACCGCAGGAACCGGAGGCGCATTGTTTTATGAAAAGGATGTAAGAAATGACAAGAGAAGAATTCAGCAGGCTGACAGGGGAAGGTCTTTTGTTTCTTGACGGTGCTACCGGGACGAATCTGCAGAAGGCAGGCATGCCGGCAGGGGTATGTCCGGAACTCTGGATTCTGGAGCATCCGGAAGCCCTGCTCCGTCTGCAGGAGGCTTTTGTGGAAGCGGGAAGCAGGGTTCTGTACGCTCCTACTTTCGGCGCCAACCGGATCAAGCTTCAGGAATATGGCCTGCAGGACTCTCTTGCTGAGATGAACGCTTCCCTTGTGGGCCTTTCCAGACAGGCTGCTGCCGGAGGCGCATTCGTTGCCGGTGATATCACGATGACAGGGAGACAGCTGTGCCCGATCGGAAGCATGCAGTTCGAGGAACTGGTGGAGATCTATAAGGAGCAGATCCGGGCCCTCAGCGAGGCGGGGGCGGATCTGCTGGTTGTGGAGACGATGATGAGCCTTCAGGAGACGCGGGCCGCTGTCATCGCCGCGCGGGAGGTCTGCGATCTTCCGGTGATGGCGACGCTTACATTTGAATCCGATGGAAGGAGCCTATTCGGAACGCCACCCGAATGCGTGCCCGTCACCCTGCAGGGACTGGGAGCGGACGCGGTCGGCCTGAACTGTTCTGCGGGTCCTGACCGGATGAAGGAACTGACGGAGCGCTTCTATGCTTATTCGGAGATTCCGGTTATCGTAAAGCCCAATGCCGGAATCCCTGAACTGGAAGGCGATCGGACGGTTTACCGGATGACGCCGGAGGATTTTTCGGAAAGCTGCCTGGATCTGGTCAGGGCCGGCGCAGGGGTAATCGGGGGCTGCTGCGGTACGACGCCGGAGCATATCCGCGCCCTTGTCAGAAAGCTTCAGGGAGTACAGCCGCTTCCGGTGAGAAAGGAAAGAAGGAGAGTAATCTGCTCTGAACGCAGGACGGTGGAGATCATACCCGGAGAGAGCCTTAAGATTATCGGGGAACGGATCAATCCGACCGGAAAGAAAACGCTTCAGAAGGAACTCAGGGAAGGCCGCCTCGACCTTGTGCGGAAGATGGCCAGAGAGCAGGAGCAGGCCGGAGCCTCCATACTCGATGTGAACTGCGGGACCGGGGGAATCGACGAGAAACAGACAATGATCAATGTGATCAATGAAGTGTCTCTGGTAACGGACCTGCCGCTCTGCATTGATTCCAGTTTTCCGGAAGTCCTGGAAGCCGCACTGCGGATTTACCCGGGGAGAGCCCTGATCAATTCCATTTCCTGCGAAGAAGCAAAATTCAGCAGTCTGATTCGCACAGCGCAGAAGTACGGCGCCATGTTTATCCTGCTCCCTGTCTCCGATGAGGGAATCCCGGAAACGGCGGAAGCCAGGCATGAGCTGCTCTCGAACGCATTGGAGAAGGCAGCGCATTCAGGGATCCGGCATGAGGATGTGATTGTGGACGCACTGGCGGCGACTGTCGGTGCGGATAAGAAAGCCGCCCTGAACTGCCTTGAGACGATCTCTTTCTGCAGGAAGCGGGATCTTCCGACTGTCTGCGGCCTGTCCAATATCTCCTTCGGCCTGCCCGAGAGAGGATTTGTGAACGCCGCCTTTCTGTCCATGGCGATTCTTAAGGGACTGACGCTGGCGATCGCGAACCCCATGCAGGACCTGCTGATGAATACAGCGGGGGCGTCTGATCTTCTGATGAACCGGGAGGGAAGCGATCTTGCCTACATCCGCCGGATGCAGGAGTATGCAGAAAGAAAGCCTCTTCCGGGTACGGCTGCACGGACCGCACCGGCTGACGGCAAAGGAACCGCGGCAGCTTCCGGCCGGAGCATGGCATCTTCGGACAACGTGCTTTCAGGCGGGAGTGCGGCGTCCTCCGGCCAGGCGCTTTCCGGCGGGCGCAGGACTTCCTCCGGCAGTGTGACTTCCGGCGGCGATATGGCTTCCGCGGCAGCTCCGGGAACGGAGGATCCTGAGAGACATCCGCTCTTTAAGGCAGTTCTGGAAGGAAATAAAGATGGGATCACGGACCTTGCAAAGCGGGAGACGGACGGAGGGGCCGATGCCGGCGAAATCATCAACCGTATTCTGATTCCGGCGATCAACCGGGTAGGAGAACTTTTTGACCGCAAAGAGTATTTTCTCCCTCAGCTGATTGCCTCCGCGAATGCTATGGAAGAGGCCATCGCTTTTCTGGAGCCCATGATTGTCAGAGATTCCGGCACAGAGGAGGCAGCTCTGGTGGTGATCGCAACGGTGGAAGGGGACGTGCATGATATCGGGAAAAACCTGGTGACACTGATGCTCCGGAATTATGGATACAGAGTGATCGACCTTGGAAAAAATGTCCCGGCTGAAGAGATTATCGATACCGCTCTGAAAGAGGACGCCGCGGTGGTTGCTCTGTCTGCCCTGATGACCACTACGATGGTGAATATGAAAAAGGTTCTCCGGGAGGCGAAAGAGCGGCATTATAAGGGGAAAATCATCGTGGGCGGAGCTGCCGTCACGGAAACCTACGCCAGGGATATCGGGGCGGACGGTTATTCCACGGATGCGGCGGACTGCGTCAGGCTTGTCAGCAGGCTGCTGGGGAGAGAATAACCGTTTTTCGGACGGAAGGAGCTGCATGATGAGAGAAACATCTCTGGTTTACATAGTGAAAGAAGATTCCTGCCTGATGCTTCACAGGATCAGGAAAGAGAAGGACATAAATCACGGAAAATGGATCGGCGTCGGCGGGAAGTTTGAGCCGGGAGAGAGTCCGGAAGAATGCATGAGAAGAGAAGTGCGTGAGGAGACGGGACTTTATATTGATAAGTATCGATACTGCGGCATCGTCACCTTCCAGTCCGATGACGATGAGACAGAGTACATGCACCTGTTTCTCGCGACTGATTTCCATGGCAGTCTGAAAAGCTGTGACGAAGGGGTTCTGGAATGGCTTCCGGTCAGTGAACTGACAAAGATTCCCCACTGGGTCGGGGACCGGATCTTCCTCTCCCTTATCATGTACGGATCCTTTCCCTTCTTCTCCCTGAAGCTGGTCTACAGGGACGGGCTGCTGACGGGGGCGGTGCTCAATGAACACAATTGTCTGGTGACTGAGCGGCTGATCCTGCGCCCCTGGCTGGAGGAGGATGCGGCAGCCCTGTACAGGTGGGCATCCAATCCGAAGATCGGGCTTTCCGCCGGCTGGGCGCCGCATAAAAGCGAGGAAGAGAGCCGGGAAGTTATAAAGGAGGTTCTGAACCGGCCGGAGTGCTACGCCATCGTCCGGAGGGACAGCGGCGAGCCGGTCGGCTGCGCAGGACTTACGAATTTCCGGCTGGCCGATGAAGATGGAAGTCTGATCAGTTATTTTGATGAGAGGAAAAGTGTTCATCCAACCTGCTGCAGCATGCCGGACCTTCCGGAACCGGAGGAGAAGAAAGAAAACTCCGGCAGAACCCGGGAAGGCGCTGAAAACGCGCGCGCTGGGCTGCCGGACGGTGTCAGAGTTGAGGCGGAGCTTGGTTACTGGCTGGCGGAACCCTTCTGGGGCCGGGGATATGCCGCGGAGGCGTCAAAAGCCCTGCTTGACCACGGGTTTCATGCGCTGTGCCTGGAACGGATCTGGTGCTCCTATTATGATGGAAACGAGCGGTCAAGGCGGACACAGGAGAGACTGGGATTTCACTATCATCATACAGATGAAAACGTATATCTGCCCCTGCTGAAAGAACGACGGACATCGATCTGTAATGTGATGACCGCTTCCGGCTTCAAATCTTCGCGATGAAGTATGCAGCCTCTGACGGACGCCGGGCGAAGCGGAGCGCAGAGCCGCGGACACACAGATGAAGTCCCGCATCTGAAGCTGCCGTACGCCCGGGCGCAATTGTGTCGGGCGGAATTAATAAAAACCTGACTGTGCCTTACATCTCGCTGGTATCTTCCGGCTTTTCGCGATGGCGCAGGGCGGTCGTCTGGAAACAGAAATAGTCCGGACGATGCCGGGATTCCGTATATTCAAACATCACACCCTCCGAGTTGAAGGTCTGTCCGGATACAACGGCCAGGCAGTCATATCCGTTGAGTGCCAGATTGTCTTCGTCGATCTGGGTGATGCGTTCTACCGTAATCTGGCGCTTGCTCATGACGATCTGCATGCCGAGCTCCTGCTCAATATAATCGTAGATCGAGTGAATGCAGATCTCCTTTGTCAGGTTCGGGACCAGCGTCTTGTCAAAGAGGTTGATGTCAAAAACGCAGGGATCTCCGTCGAGAGAACGGACGCGCTGGATAAAGTAAAGTTCCGTACCGACGGGAAATCCGGTCCGTCTGGATACATGTTCGTCGGCAGTCAGCTCCGTAAAGCGGATCAGCCTGGTTGTATGCTCCATGGCATTGCGCTGCGCAGATTCGTGGAAGGACTCGATCCCTCCGATCAGGAAGCTGGTGGGCGTTCCCTTGGTATAGATAACGCGCACGCCCCTGCCGTGCATCGGCTGGACATATCCCTCCTCCGCCAGCATGGAGATGGCCCTGCGGACTGTGTTGCGCGAGCAGCTGAAGCGGATAATCAGCTGATTTTCCGATGGCATGAGCGACTGATAGGGCAGTTTTTCTGATTCAATATCTTTCTTAAGTTCTTTATAGATCGATTCAAATTTTGACTTTGGCATTCTTACTCTCTCCCGATTAAAGAAATTAAGATGAAGTATGCGCAGCCTCAGACAGGCGCTTAGCGAAGAGCCGCAGGCAGACAGCTGATATCTGGCAGCGGGTGATGCCGCGGACCCTGGCGCGCCGAGCGGGGCGGAAATGATGAATGAAAGAGACAGGACGGTTGTTTAAACAGCCCCTTTTTAATTATATTATTCCAGTTATTTTCGTCAAGTCTTAAAAAGAAAACAATCGGGCGCTGCCGGCGGATCGCAGTGCCATGCAGCAGAACGCGTGCTCCGCAAGTGTGCAGGCACGACTAGCAGAACCTTGTTCCAAATGGCCGTGAATAGTAACCCTGTAACGAAATATTTACATTTTTTAGGGCCTTCCCACTTGATTATGTTTAAACAAGTATGCTAAAAAGAAATTGAGCATAGAAAGGACAGGCCTATGGATGAGAGAAAGAGTGTGAGAGAGAAGGCTGAAACCAATGATACAGCGGCGGCATTCGGGGGCACGGAAGCGGAAGACTACGTCGGAAGGCTGGCAGGCTTCCTGATGAACTGGCAGCTGGAAGCACAGGAGGAAGGAAGGGTACCGGACCTTTGCCGGGATATTTTCCGGGAGGCGGGAGGCATCAGGATCCCTCCGGTGAGCGAGCGCTTTTCGGAATGGCAGGAGGAGAGTTACGCTACGGCCCTGTGGCTTCTGAGAGGAGAGATGAAGCTTACGATCCCGGACAGCCCTGAAAAAGTCAGGGCTTATATCGAAAGGCTGGATGAAATCCGGAGAACGGAGCCGGCAGTCAGGGAGGGACTGATTGAGTTTTTTGACCGGGAAAGCAGCAATCTGATCTGCTACCGGCGCTTTCTGCCCGGCGGCAGGGACGCTGCGGGAGAGATCGTGGCCATGTGCAATCTGGGCGGCCGTATGGAACACGTTCATACACCCTATGATATCGTATCTTACACCGGAATGCTCGGAAACTATGAAAACAGGTATGACAGAAAGGAACTTCGGCCGTTCGAGTGCATCGTGATGAAGCACAGATAGGCATGTGTCTCCCTGCAGCAGAAGCAGGGGTGTGAAGAAAGGCTGCTGCATCAGAGGATGCGGCAGCCTTTTAAAATCAGTGCAGACCGGTCGGTGAGACACAGTCCCGGCGGCACAGACGCCTGTGACGATGAAACAAAAGTGCCTGCTGACAGATACATGCGCCCCGGCGGTGTGGATGCCTGAAGGCAGGCGGATCTTTCAGAGGGGAAGATCCCTGAAATGGAACTGTTTCTTTCCGCCGGCATAGTCGCCGACGATCTGGCCGTTTCCGTAGAGGCGGTACTTGTATGTGACCAGGCCTTCCAGCCCGACAGGCCCGCGGGCGTGGAGCTTACCGGTGGAAATGCCTACTTCCGCCCCGAAGCCGTAACGGAATCCGTCCGCAAAGCGGGTGGAGCAGTTCACATATACGCCGGCGGAGTCCACCAGCCGCAGGAAGGTCTCCGCGTGGTCCCTGTTCTCGGTGATAATGGCGTCTGTATGGTGGGAACCGAAGCGGTTGATATGGGCGGCGGCTTCCTCCACGGAACCGACCAGACAGACTGACAGGACAAGATCCAGATATTCTGTGGAATAATCATCCGCCTGCATGATGTCGTCTTTTCCGATCTGCTCAGTCAGGGCGGCGGCTTCAGCACTGCCGCGCAGGCGGACGCCCGCTTCTGCAAGGCTTTGTGCCGCGGCGGGAAGAAAGCGCTCTGCGACGGAGCGGTGAACCAGAAGCGTCTCCGTGGAATTGCAGGCTGCCGTATACTGGGTCTTGGCGTCCAGAAGAATGGGAATGGCCTTGTCAAAGTCGGCATCCTCATCGACATAGGTATGGCAGACCCCGTCGGAATGCCCCATGACCGGAATTCTCGTGTGATCCATAATATAGCGGACAAAGCGGTTGGAGCCGCGCGGAATCAGCAGATCCACACAGTCATCGCAGGCGAGAAGCTCATCGACCTCCGAATGGGCGGATGCCTGAAGCAGGCAGTGATCGGGGAGTATGCCGGATACAGCATCAAGGATCAGGCGGAATAAGACCGAATTCGTGGATGCGGTTTCCTTCCCGCCCTTCAGGACGGCGCAGTTCCCGCTCTTGATGCAGAGGGAGCTGATCTGGACAAGGGCGTCCGGGCGGGCTTCGAATATGATGCCGATCACTCCGATCGGGCAGCTCACGCGGACCAGGGTCAGGCCCTCATCCAGCTCGCGCCGGAGCGTCACTCTGCCGACCGGATCTTCCAGCCCGATCAGACCTTCTATGCCGGCGAGCACATCGGAGAGCTTGTGTTCATCAAAGCGCAGCCGTTTTACGACTGCGGCGCTGATGCCGTCTTCTTCCGCCTTCTTCAGGTCCCCCCGGTTGGCGGCGAAGATCTCTTCGCGGTGTGCTGACAATGTCTCCGCCACGGAACGCAGGGCGGCATTGCGCACTTCGGAGGGAAGTGATGCCATGGCAGGGCTTGCTTCTTTCATTTTCATTACATGTTCACGTATACTCATGGAATCTCCTCCTGAATTAAGGATGCTGCGGCTGCGCATATCAGTCTGCTGTGCGGCTACCCCTCCGGGCAGCTGCAGTCAGTTTATCATACTGTACATGAAATTTCACCATAGCCGGCTGGAATTTGATTTCAAAGTTATGCAAAAGTGAAATTTATAACACTGTCCTGTGAATTTGTTGATTTTCAGGCTTTCTTCCTGTATAATACTTCCGGCAGAAAGGTCGGCTTTCAGGCCTTTTTATAGAGTCAACAGTTAACACATAGGCAATGATTGATCGTTATTTCAGAAAAGAGGTTTATGTATTATGGCGAATGTTGATCTGAGTCAGTACGGGATCACAGATGTAAGCGAGATCGTTTATAATCCTTCCTATGAACTCCTGTACGAAGAAGAGATGAAACCGGAGCTGACTGGCTATGATAAAGGCCAGGAGAGTGAACTTGGCGCAGTGAATGTCATGACAGGCATCTATACCGGACGTTCTCCGAAAGACAAATATATTGTCATGGACGAGAATTCCAAGGA
>DGHP01000094.1:0-4038 GCA_002392705.1 Lachnospiraceae bacterium UBA3845
CTGATAATCCCTGATTAAGGAGAGAATTATGGCTGTTTTAAATGTACTCAATGCAATCTGGACCTTCTTTGCGACCTATGTTCTGCAGAAGGCTCCGTATATGGTAGGTTTCCTTACCCTTCTGGGCTACTGCCTGATGGGAAAGAAGTGGTATGATACCTTGGCCGGTACGCTGAAGGCCATCATCGGTATGCTGATCCTGAACGTCGGTTCCGGCGGACTGACCAGCAACTTCCGTCCGATTCTTGCAGGTCTTAAGGACCGTTTCAATCTGACGGCCTGCGTCATTGACCCCTATTACGGTCAGAACGCGGTTACCGCGGGTGTAGAGGAAGTGTTCGGAAAAGGCTTCTCACAGGCGATGACCCTGCTGCTGATTGCCTTCATCGTCAACATTCTTCTTGTCCGCTTCAATAAGATCACAAAATGCCGTACCCTGTTCACCACAGGCCACGTACAGGTTCAGCAGGCTGCGACCGCTTACTGGCTGATCATGTTTGCCCTTCCGGGCCTGCTTTCCAACAATACCGCGCTGATGATCGTCATGGCGGTTATCCTCGGCGCTTACTGGGCAGTCGGATCCAACATGACCGTCAAGCCCATGCAGGAGCTGACGGAGGGCGCCGGCTTCGCCATCGCCCACCAGCAGATGTTCGGTATCCGCCTTGCCTATATCCTGTCCGACAAGCTGTTCGGCGACAAGGGCGGAAAGCGCAAGGTCAAGAAAGTCGGCGATATGGAGATGCCGGGCTTCTTCTCGATCTTCAATGAGAACATGGTATGTACCGCGATCCTGATGACCGCATTCTTCGGCGTTATCCTTGCCGTTATCGGAAAACCGTATTTTATTGAGACCCAGGTTCTCACCGAGTCCACCAACTATGTATGGTGGTGCTTCGACAAGTCCCTGAACTTTGCCGTATATCTGGCAATCCTGCAGCTTGGCGTCCGCACCTTCGTCACAGAGCTGACCGCTTCCTTCCAGGGTATCGCGGACAAGCTTCTTCCGTCCTCCATTCCGGGCGTTGACTGCGCGGTCTGCTACGGCTTCGGCGATTCCAATGCTGTTACCTTCGGATTCCTGGCAGGTCTTGTCGGCCAGATCATCGCGATCGTCATCCTGATTGTCGCAGGTTCCCCGACCATCATCATCTGCGGATTCGTTCCGGTATTCTTCGACAACGCGACCATGGGCCTTGTCGCCAACGAAAAGGGCGGTCTCAAAGCCTGCCTGATCATTCCCTTCTGCTCCGGCCTGATCCAGGTATTCGGCGCGGCATTCATCGCCGGCTGGGTCGGACTTGCCAACTACGGTGGATATCTCGGAATGTTCGACTGGGATACCGTATGGCCGCTGTTCACTGTAATGATGCGTTATCTCGGCTATATCGGCGTGGCGCTTGTTGTTATCATTCTGCTTGCGCTTCCGCAGATCGAGTATCTGATGGACCCGGAAGGATACTTCCTGATCACGGAAGACTACGATGCTTATGTTGAGCATGTGGCAAAGAGAAAGAAATAATTTGTAACGATTCAGCACCCCGGAAATCCGGAGTGAAATCTGAACGGGAAGCTTGCTTACCGGGCAGATTTTACACCGGATTTCCAGGTGGCCAAGGCGCGAAGCGCCTCTGACCACCGACAACGAAGGCTGCGAAGCAACCTGAGTCTGGGGTACTGAACAGTTACAATAATTTCATATACAATATTGAAAGAACTTTGAAAGGAGATCGTTATGGCTAAACTTGACGGAAAAAGAATTCTTGCATGCTGCGCAAACGGAGCAGGCTCCTCTCTGATGATGGAGAACGCGATCAAGAAGGTTATGAAGAAATACGACATTAAGGTGGCTGAGCTTCGTCACTGCCCGGTTTCCGAAGGCAAGAGCTCTGCACGCAACTATGACGTCGTTTTCTGCGCAAAGCCGTTTGCCAAGACCTTTGAAGGCTGCGAGCAGAACGGTACGGTTCTTCTTCCGCTGAAGAACGTTATGTCTGACAAGGAGATCGAGGCTGCTCTGAAGGACGCGGGTCTTCTTGACTGAGATCCGGAAAGAGTTTTTTGCCGGATAGTAAGAAACGCAAATGTTTGATTTCCGTGTGACAGAAAACCGGAACCGGTCGTGAGTTGATTCATAACCGGTTCCGGTTTTTTCATGGAATATCTCCGATTATTTCTGCCATGCGTGCTCTGTACGCGCAGATTTTTCGCTTGAAATCAGGTTCCGGTTCGTCGCGCCTGCATGCGTGCTCTGTAAGCGCAGATTTTTCGTTTGAAATCAGGTTCCGGTCGTCGCGCCTGCATGGGTGCTTTGTATGCGCAGATTTTTCTGTGCAGCAGTCCTGAACTGTATTATAATGCAATCAAAGTTACTCTATTCACAGCCATTTTGGAATCAGCTTCCGGTTCGTCATGCCAGCACGTGAGAAACAGGCTCTGATTTCAAATAAGGTCTGCGAAGCAGAAACTCCACACAGCCTCCGTCAGGGGAGGAGTCTGACGATGATAAAAGCAGTGATCTTTGATATTGACAATACGCTGTACAGTTTTGACAGAGCGAATGCTGCCGGAATGGCTGCTGTCACGGAATATGCCTGCCGGGAGCTTAAACTGAGCGCGGCGGAATTTTCCGCACTGCACAAAAAAACGCAGGAACGGCTGAATCAGAGAATGGGGAAGGTGGCGGCGACGCACAACCGCCTGATCCGCTATCAGAATATGCTGGAAGAGCTGCATCTGCCCCTTTCCCCGCATCTTCTGAAGATGGAGGCTCTCTTCTGGGATACGCTGCTTGAGAAGGCGGAACTGACACAGGGAGCGGAAGAACTGCTGCGGGATCTGAAAGCTATGGGGTTCCGGATCGGTATCGGTACGAACATGACGGCCCGCATGCAGTTCAGGAAGCTGGAGAAGCTGGGACTGCTCCCCTTTGTTGATTTTGCCGTGACGAGCGAGGAAGCCGGAACGGAGAAGCCGGATCCTTTATTTTACGAATTCTGCGCAGAAAAGGCCGGCTGTGCTCCGGGCGAATGTCTTTTTATCGGGGACAGTTATACACACGACGCCAGAGGCGCGGTTTTTGCCGGTATGAAAGCACTCTGGTACTGCCCGGAAGGCGATTTCCAGGACGGCGGAACGCCCTCTCAGATGGAGGAGGGGATCACAAGAATTCAGAAACTGATCCAGGCGGTGGACTATCTTCAGGATTCGCAGAAGGAACCAGGGCTATGAGGAATGACAGAAAAAGCATCGAAGAGCGCCGGGCCGGAATCCTTCAGGCTGTGAGAAAGCAGGGCGAGGTGAAGGCTGAGGAACTTGCGTCGCTGTGCGGCGTTTCCCTGATGACAGTGCGCCGTGACCTGACGGCGCTGGACAGGGAGCATCTGCTTAAAAGAACGCACGGAGGGGCAGTCTCCATGGAGTACGCCCATCAGAAACTTTCCCGGGACGAATGGGTAAGATACTGCAGAGAGTGCATCTCCCGCTATGCGGCACGTTTTCTTGAGAATGATGAGACGGTTTTTATCAACGGAAGCCTTACCGCCCTGGATGTGCTTAAATTTGTCGGAGACAAACGGCTTACGGTATATACCAATAACTGTGCCGCCATCGGGATGCAGCTCCCGGATAATGTCTCTCTGCGATTAACAGGCGGAGAGGTGCGAAACCATGTCATGGTGGGCGAGTATGTCATGCGCAATCTGCTTGCCCTGCAGGCAGACCGGACGCTGATGGGCTGCGCGGCCGTCTATGATGACGGGGAATTCCGCTATGATATCCCTACCGAGATCGGAATCAATGAGCTTCTGCTGAGCCGGACTACGAAGAGTGTCTATATCCTTGCGGATCATACAAAGCTCCAGAAGCGGGAGAAAAAAGGAAGGGCTTACGGGAGTGTATCCTATGACGCGCCGGTCATTCTGATTACCGACGATCATGCCGACGGGGAGATACTGGATCGGCTGGAGAAGAACGGGACAAAGGTTCTGATCGTCCCGACGGGATGAGAGGGCAGGAGACTGTGAGCAGGCAGCCTTT
>DGHP01000094.1:4103-5152 GCA_002392705.1 Lachnospiraceae bacterium UBA3845
TGCTGTAAGGAGACTGTGAGCAGGCGGTCTCTGCTGTAAGGAGACTGTGAGCGGGCAGTCTCTGCTGTAAGGAAACTGACGGAAGGCAGATCCCGCCGGCGGAGGCCGGACCGGGAAAGACAAGGAGTGAAGATGGATTTTTCGAAACTGTTGCTGTACATACCGGGCGTGCTCATCTTTCTGGTCGGGTCCGGGCTTGTCAGGGACTGGCTGCGCATGCGCCGCTCTGATCTGGCCTGCCTTGCGGACGTGGTGAGCTGCAGCCATATCGTGAAGAAAGACAAAAAGGACAGGGAGATATACGATTACTACAATGTGGTGGTGGAATATACAGACCCGGAGACAAAGCATGTAAAGCGGCAGGCGATCAAGTCACCCACAGAGTTTTCCGAGTCCCAGCAGGTCCGGATCATTGTGGAGAAAAACAGCGGGACGCCGGAGCTGGTCGAGAACAAAACAGAATTTCCCATTCATCCCTGGACCATGATGATCGGCGGGGCTCTGCTGATTCTGCTGGCCCTGGAACAGAACCGCGGCAACGAGGTGGGCGCCATGGCCTGCCTGGCCCTGGTGCTGGCCGGAGCGGGACTGAACCTGATCCTGAATTACACATCGCTCAGGCGGAAGGGACTGGTGGAGCTGGACGCGGAGATTGTATCCGTATACACCCGCCAGCTGTCGAAGGGCTCCAAGCTCCTGAAAGGGGATAAGTACACCTATTATCCGGTGGTCCGCTATGAACTGGACGGACATGAGAACATGAGAAGGTGCAATGTGAACTCGGGCAGTGAAAAGTCATTCAAAACCGGGGACCATATTAAACTGTATTATAATCCGCAGGAACATACCGTGCAGGAGAAGCATGCCCAGGCCGGACTGCTGGTTCTGGGAATCGCGCTGCTGGCGGTCGGAATCCTTGCGGGGGCAAGTATTCTGTCGGTGCTGCTGTAAGAACCGGCAGGCTTTTATAAAATAAGAGATTCAGGAGAACGCTGGTTTATCCGGCTGTTAACTGTCAGGATCTTCAGAGAAGCACTGTTCATTCTGCT
>DGHP01000012.1:0-8624 GCA_002392705.1 Lachnospiraceae bacterium UBA3845
GGAGAAACAGCAGAAACAGCTGTTACCGGAGCTGTGCAGGAAGCGGGAGAGGCGGCAGAAGCAGCCATTTCCGGGGCTGTGCAGGAGACAGAAGAAGCAGCGGAAGCGGCCGGTTCCGGAGCTGAGCAGGCGGCCGGGACGTTTAGCCGGGCGGAAGCGGATCCTTATCAGGAGGAAGCGCTTTCGGAAGAGATGCCGGATCCATATGCGGGAATCCGTACGGATTATGATCCGCAGCAGATGCAGGAAGATCTGATCCAGAGCATGCGGGAGATCGTTTCCGGAGTCGGGGCACGCCAGGAAGAAGACAGCGAAGAAGCCCGTCTGGATGAGATGATCGAGCAGTCCAAGGAGGACCAGGAGAATGCGGTGGCCGCCCGCGGGGCGGATATGACCTTCCGGGTCCCGGTCTCCAGAGCTTCCGCTGAGAGAGCGGAGGCTTCCAGGCTGACCATTGATGATATTCTTCTTGCCATGGGTGAAAAAGGCGACCATGTGCGGAAGATCACTTCACAGGGAAGTGTCCTGGCGGCGGACGAGGAAGCCAGGATGAACGCTCAGGCCTCCGCACTCACGGGCAGCCAGTACGGCATGCATCCCGTAAATATGGAAGAAGCAGAGAGCAGCAGAATCGCGGCCGAAGAGAAGCTGCCGGAAGCGGATACCGCTGCCGGGAGCGCCGCCGGTGCGGCAGACACGGAAGAAATTGCTGTAAATGAAGCGGCCGCGGAAGAATCCATTATAAATGAAGCGGCGGCGGACGATGCTGCAGTAAGCGGAGCGGCGGAAGACGGCATGGCAGGCGGAGAGGCCCCTGCCGCGGCACTGCAGACAGCGCCAGAAGCAGCTACGGAAGAAACTGTTATAAATGAAGCAGCTGCGGAAGAAACCGTTATAAATGAAGCGGCTTCGGACGAGGCCGGAGTGAGCCGGGCCGCGGACGCCGGCACGGCAGGAGAGGCTGCGGAAAAAGACAGCAGGCAGGGCGAGGCCGCAGCTTTTGCGGGGATGGAGGCTCTGTATGGTCTTCCGCCGGCCGCAAAGGTAACATACACAAAGGAGATTGCGGAAGCCAAGACAAAACAGCTTCCGGTGGAGGAGATCCGAAAGCTTCATGAAGCTTTCCTGATGGATACGCCGGTAAATGAGGCAAGACTCCAGCCAACCGAGCCTGTTGCTGGATCCCGTGCGCAGAGCACTCTGATCCAGGACAGCGCGCAGCCGGCAGACGCGGCGCCGTCAGCCCTGTCCGGGAACGCCTCCGGGGCAGAAGCTGCACAGCAGGCGGAACTTTCAAAGGCAGAGATCCCTGCGGAGGCGGAGCTGAGCGCCGGCAGGGACGAAGACATGCAGACGCAGGTCTATCCCGGAGAGAACCGGGCGGCAGATGCCGGAAGCGTAACTGAAACAGAGAAGAAGCCGGCGGCAGATGCCGCGGGCACAGGTGCCGGGCCGGATGCGCAGACAGCCGTATCCGGGCAGCAGGAAGGCCCTGTTCCTGCAGTGGGAACAGTGGAAGTAAAAGCAGATCCGGATGTCTCCGGACCTCAGATCTACGGGGCGCGCCCGATCCTGAAGGAGTACCAGAAAGACCTGTTCCGGGGCTTCCTCGGAGTCGGCAGCCTGGAGGAGCAGATCGCGAACGCGATCATGCAGGCCGAGAGCAAGAACGGGGACCGTACTTCTCGTACCGGCAATATCCTGATCCTGGGCGGACATGGCTGCGGCAAGACGACCATCGCCACCGGAATCGCCAAGGCGGTGGCGGAGGATATGGGAACCCATTCCGTGAAGATGGCCCGCATCTATGCGGCGGACCTGAACCGGAAGGACATCGCGGCGACAATCGCCAAGATCGCGGGCGGAATCCTGATCATAGAGGAAGCCGGAGATCTGGAGGACGCCGTGGTCGACCAGCTGACGACCGCCATGGAATTCCGCACGGACGGCCTGATCGTGATCCTGGAGGATGAACAGCGCTATATCCATGATATGCTGATGCGCCATCCGCGCTTCACCATGAAATTTACGGCGCAGATCTATATCCCGGTATTTACCAATGATAATCTGGTGGATTTCGGCGTGATCTATGCGGACAGCCAGGACTATGTACTGGATGAGCGTGCGGAACAGGTCCTGTACGACCGGATCGACGCCGTCGCACAGAACGGAGGCGCTGTCTCGATCACCAATGTAGTGGAACTGGTGGACCGCGCGATCCGCAACGCGAATAAGTTCTTCCGTAAACTCGGCTCACAGAAGAAGCGTTATGACTCACTGGACCGCATCATTCTGAGGGAAAAAGATTTTCGCTGACAGCAGAAAATAACTGAAATCTCGGCGAATATCACCGAAAAATATGTCAAAACAGACGGTAAAATGCTTTTTTCATGGTATTTCGCCTGATTGACAGACGGTTGGTTCATTGTTATACTGAAGTGTAAACTATTGTAAATTAATGCTTTTTGTCGAAGCCTTGTTCCGCGGAGAGCGCGGGGCAGGGGAAACCAGGGGCCTCATGCCCGGACTATTTCATTTGCGCATATGCACAGGGAGGGACGAGAAGATGAAGAGATTTTTGGCACTGGCTATGGGGGTTATGATGGCTGCAGCTGTTTCGGCACCGGCATTCGCAGAGGATGCAGCTGTTGAGATTCCCGCAGATATGAAGGTTGGATTTATTTTCCTTCATGACGAGAACTCCACCTATGACCTGAACTTTATTAATGCAGCAAAGGAAGCAGCGGCGAATCTCGGCATGTCTGAGGATCAGATTATCCTGAAGACCAACGTTCCGGAAGGACAGGAGTGCTATGATGAGGCGGCTGATATGGCGGACGCGGGATGCAGCGTCGTATTCGCGGACAGCTTCGGCCATGAGGACTTCATGATCCAGGCTGCGCAGGAGTTCCCGGATGTACAGTTCTGTCATGCGACAGGAACAAAGGCGCATACGGAAGGACTTGACAATTATCATAATGCCTTCGCTTCGATCTACG
Source organism: Lachnospiraceae bacterium UBA3845 (assembly GCA_002392705.1). Classification (GTDB taxonomy): domain Bacteria; phylum Bacillota; class Clostridia; order Lachnospirales; family Lachnospiraceae; genus Porcincola. The sequence continues at coordinate 3,000 of DGHP01000012.1, forward strand.
AAGGCCGCTATCTTGCAGGTGTTGCTGCAGGCATGAAGCTGAATGAGATGATCGCGGACGGCCAGTTTACGGAAGACGAGGCCAAGATCGGCTATGTCGGCGCGTTCACCTATGCGGAAGTTATCTCCGGTTACACATCCTTCTTCCTGGGAGCCCGTTCCGTGTGCCCGAGCGCTACCATGGAAGTTACCTTCACAGGATCCTGGTATGACGAGACTGCTGAGAAGGAAGGCGCGACCACGCTGATCAACAACGGCTGCAAGCTGATCTCCCAGCATGCCGACTCCATGGGTGCTCCGACTGCCTGCGAAGCAGCAGGCGTTCCGGACGTATCCTACAACGGAAGCACCAAGTCTGTAGGCCCGAACACTTACATCATCTCCTCCCGCATCAACTGGGTGCCGTACATGGAGCATATCATCAAGTGCGCGGCTGCAGGCGAGCCGATCGAAGCTGACTGGACCGGAACGATCCAGACCGGTTCCGTAGAGCTGACCGAGCTGAACGAGGATGTTGCCGCTGAGGGCACCGCAGAGAAGCTTGCGGAAGTTCAGGCAGAGATTGAAGCAGGCACACTCCATGTATTTGATACGGCAGCTTTCACTGTGAACGGTGAGAACCTTGCCTCCTATATGGCAGACGTCAACACGGATGAGAACTATGAGAAGGATACAGAAGTGATCGCTGACGGCTACTTCCATGAGTCCGAGTACAGATCCGCTCCGTACTTTGATATCACGGACGGCTTCGACGGCATCACCCTTCTTGATACTTCCTTCTGATCAGGACAGACAGAGACGATAAAACAGAAAGGGACCGCCCTGAGCGGGCTCTGACTGGCTGTAAAATGGCAGCGCAGCGGCGTAGTTCCTGCGCTGCCATTCTTCAACTGAAGGAGGAGCGAATTGGATAGAGAGACACCCGCTGTAAGACTGCGCGGCATAACGAAGACATTTGGCCCTGTGGTTGCCAACCATAATGTGTCACTGGACATCTGCAGGGGAGAGATCATAGCGCTGCTCGGGGAGAACGGCAGCGGCAAGACTACGCTCATGAATATGCTTTCCGGGATCTATTTCCCGGATGAGGGACAGATCTTCATAGACGGCAGGGAAGTGGTCATTCGCTCCCCGAAGGATGCCAACAGCCTGGGGATCGGTATGATTCACCAGCATTTCAAGCTGGTGGATGTGCTCACGGCGACGGAGAATATCATCCTCGGCCTGAAAGAAGAGGGAAGGCTGGATCTGCGCGCGGCTTCGGCCCGCATAAGGGAGATCTGCTCCCAGTACGGTTTCGAACTGGATCCGGACCAGAAGATCTACGATATGTCGGTTTCCCAGAAGCAGACCGTGGAGATCATCAAGGTTCTCTACCGCAATGCGGATATTCTGATCCTGGACGAGCCTACCGCGGTTCTGACGCCGCAGGAAACCGAGAGGCTGTTTGCGGTTCTGCGCAACATGCGCGATGACGGAAAAGCCATTATCATTATCACCCATAAGCTGAACGAGGTGATGGAGATTTCCGACCGTGTGGACGTTCTCCGGCACGGGGAATTCATCGGCAGCCTGATCACCAGCGAGACCAATACCCAGGAGATGACCGACATGATGGTCGGCCACACGGTGTCGCTGAATATCGACCGGCCGGATCCTGTGAATCCGCAGCCGAGGATCGAGGTGAGAGGGCTCAGTGTCCGCAGCGAGGACGGCCTCCAGAAACTGAAGGACGTCTCCTTCGATATCCGCTCTGGGGAAATTCTCGGAATCGCGGGGATTTCCGGCTGCGGCCAGAAGGAGCTGCTGGAAGCCATCGCCGGCCTGCAGACCATTGAGGAAGGCGATATCAGCTATATCGGAGAGGACGGAAAGAAGACTTCTCTGATCGGCCTGGATCCGCTGGAGATCCAGAAGATCGGCGTGGCCCTCTCCTTTGTCCCGGAGGACCGCCTTGGCATGGGCCTGGTCGGAAACATGGACCTTACGGACAATATGATGCTGCGCTCCTTCCGCCGCGGGAAGTCTTTCTTCACGGACCGGCTTTTCCCGAAACAGCTGGCCGGAAATGTGGTAAAGGAGCTGTCTGTCAATACGCCGGGTCTCAGTACTCCCGTGCGGCGGCTTTCGGGCGGAAATGTACAGAAGGTCCTGGTAGGCCGGGAGATCGCCAGCGCCCCGAGCGTGTTGCTTACGGCCTATGCGGTCAGAGGCCTGGACATCAACTCCTCCTATACGATCTATGATCTGCTCAATGAACAGAAAAAGAAAGGCGTCGGAGTGGTTTATGTCGGCGAGGACCTGGACGTGCTTCTGGAGCTTGCGGACCGGATTCTGGTCCTGTGCGGGGGCAGAGTCAGCGGCATCGTGAACGGACGCACCGTAACCAAGCAGGAAGTCGGACTGCTTATGACATCGCTGGGAGGGGAGGATAACAATGGATAAAAAGAATCGCGGCCCTCTGTGCCATATCGTAAAACGACCCGCGATTCCCTGGTATCAGGCCTGGGGGATCCGCCTGGCGGCACTGATCCTGGCGCTTCTGTTCTGCGCCGTCGTGACCATGGTCCTGACCGGGGATAATCCCATCAGCATCTACCTGACGATCTACGAGGGAAGCTTTGCCACCCCAAGAAGGTTCTGGGTACTGATGCAGAACCTGGCGATTCTTCTCTGCATCTCACTGGCCATGGCGCCCGCCTTCCGCATGCGCTTCTGGAATATCGGCGGCGAGGGGCAGGTCATGATCGGATGTCTGGTCTGCGCGGCCGAGATGATCTACTGTGGAGGAAAGATTCCGAACGCGGTCCTGATCGTTCTGCTGGTTGTCTCCGCCATTGCCGCCGGCGCGGTATGGGGGATGATTCCCGCCTTTTTCAAGGCGAAATGGAACACAAACGAGACCCTGTTCACGCTGATGATGAATTATGTGGCCACCCAGCTGGTCGCCTTTTACATCATTATCTGGGAATCGCCGAAAGGCTCCGGAAAGGTCGGTATTATCAACCAGAAGAGTATGGCGGGCTGGCTTCCCACGATCGGGGGCAACAAGTATCTTCTGAACGTCATCATCGTCGCGGTTTTAACGGTTGTGATTTTCATCTATATGAAATACAGCAAGCACGGATATGAGCTGGCCGTGGTCGGCGAGAGCGAGCGCACCGCGCGCTATGTCGGCATCAAGGTCGGCAGAGTCATCATCCGCACGATGGCCCTCTCCGGAGCGCTCTGCGGACTGGCGGGCTTCCTGCTTGTATCCGGTACCGACCATACCATTACCACGACCCTTTCCGGCGGGAGAGGCTTCACCGCGGTTATGGTGGCATGGATGGCCAAATTCAATCCGCTCGGCATGATTTTCACCAGCTTCCTTCTGGTTTTCCTGGGCAAGGGAGCGGGAGAGATCTCGACGAATTTCGGACTGAACCAGTCCTTCTCGGATATTCTGAGCGGAATCATCATCTTTTTCCTGATCGGCTGCGAGTTCTTCATCTCATACAGGATTGTCTTCAGAAAGGGGGAGAAATAAGTTATGTTTAATTTTGCGGCATTTATTCCCCGGGCGGTTATGCAGAGCATCCCGCTTCTTCTGGGCAGTACCGGTGAGACGATCACGGAAAAATCAGGCAACCTGAACCTGGGTATTCCGGGCGTGATGTACGTGGGCGCCATCAGCGGCGTCATCGGAGCCTTTTTCTATGAGACGTCCCTGGAGGATCCGGCGAAGATCAATTCCTTCCTCGCGATCCTGATTCCCATGGCCTGCTGCCTGCTGGGTTCCTTCCTGATGGGGCTGCTGTACTGCTTCCTGACGGTAACGCTCAGGGCCAACCAGAATGTAACCGGTCTTGCCCTGACGACCTTCGGAATCGGCTTCGGCAATTTCTTCGGCGGCTCCCTGATCAAGCTTACCGGGAGCAGCGTACCCTCCATCGCCCTGTCGGCGACCAACAGGGCCTTTGCGGCGAAGCTTCCGCTGGCGGATAAAACCGGCGTGTTCGGGAAGATTTTCCTCTCCTACGGCTTCCTGGCCTATCTGGCCATTGTCATCGCCCTGGTGACCTCCTTCATCCTGACCAAAACCAGAGTCGGGCTGCAGCTGCGGGCAGTGGGCGAGAATCCGGCAACCGCCGACGCCGCCGGCATCAATGTCGGGCGTTACAAATACCTGGCGACCTGCATCGGAAGCATGATCGCGGGCCTGGGCGGCCTTTACTACGTGATGGACTACGCTTCCGGCGTCTGGTCCAATGACGCTTTCGGCGACCGAGGATGGCTGGCGATCGCGCTGGTTATCTTTACCATCTGGCGCCCGAATATCGGAATCCTTGCCTCCATGCTTTTCGGCGGCCTCTACATCCTCTATCTCTTTATCCCGACCGGAACGAATCTGGCCATCAAGGAGATCTACAAGATGCTGCCCTATCTGGTGACGATCGCGGTACTGGTTCTCATCAGCCTGAGGAAGCGGCGCGAGGACCAGCCTCCGGCAGGGCTCGGACTGCCCTATTTCCGCGAGGAACGGTAAAGGCTTTGTGTGCATTGCGCGCTCAAAGATTATACAGGGAAACGCTGTTTCCGGGGCAGCTGAAGATGCCGTGCATCCGGGCACAATGTTTCCGTCATGGGGAATCAGGCGGACAGTGCCGCTGAAGCTCCATGCGTCCGGGCGCAATTCTGCCAGGGCGGAATAGATCATAAATCAGCGTATCCTTAAATCTGAATCAGAACACGGCGCCGGACCCTGCGTCCGGCGCCTGTTTACTTGTTTAGTTGACTTTGAAAAATGCCGACTGTATAATGGATAGATACATGGGGCGCCGGCTGCGGCACCTGTGATTTCCAGAGAAAAGAGACTATAGAATCAGACGATGAGCAAATGGTATGAAAATGTAATATTTTACCACATCTATCCCCTCGGCATGCTGGGGGCGCCTATGGTAAATGAAGGCGGGGATGTGGTTCACAGACTTCCCCTGCTTGAGAACTGGATCGGGCATCTGAAGGCGCTCAGGGTCGGGGCAGTCTATATCGGACCCCTGTTTGAGTCTTCGGCACATGGATATGATACGGCGGACTACAAGGCCGTGGACCGCCGGCTGGGCGACAATGAAGACTTCCGCCGCCTTGTCCGCGCTTTTCATGAGGCGGATATAAAGGTTGTGGTGGACGGCGTGTTCAATCATACCGGGAGGGAGTTTTTCGCTTTCCGGGATATCCGCGAAAAGAGGGAGAATTCTCCTTACAGGGACTGGTACAAAGGGATTAATTTCGGCTGGAACAGCGCCTATAACGACGGCTTTTCCTATGAGAGCTGGAGAAACTGCGGCGATCTGGTCAATCTGAATCTCTATAACCGGGAGGTAAAGGACTATCTGTTCGACGTGATCCGCTTCTGGATCCATGAATTTGACATAGACGGCATCCGCCTGGACTGCGCGGACTGCCTGGATTTTGATTTCCTGAAGGAGATGCGCTGGATGACCGGCCGGGAGAAGGAGGATTTCTGGCTGATGGGCGAGGTTATCCACGGCGACTACGCCCGCTGGGCGAACGGAGAGATGTGCCATTCCGTCACCAACTATGAGCTTAACAAGGGGCTCTGGTCCGGTCACAATGATCACAA
>DGHP01000012.1:8674-17289 GCA_002392705.1 Lachnospiraceae bacterium UBA3845
TATTTTGAGATCGCCCACACGATCCGCAGACAGTTCGATGAGAACGGAGGGATCTACAGAGGCAGGGTCCTCTATTCCTTCGCGGACAATCACGATGTGTCGAGAGTCGTGAATAAACTGAATGACAGAGGCCATCTGAAGCCCCTCTATACGCTTCTTTATACACTTCCCGGAGATCCGTCCATCTACTACGGCTCAGAGTGGGGAATCGAAGGACGCAAGGAGCAGGGGGATCCGGCGCTTAGGCCGCGGCTTGATCTGGATGAGATCAGCAGCCGGCCGCCCGTTCCGGGACTTGAGGAATATCTGGAACAGCTGGGACAGATCCGCTCGGAGAATCCCGAGATCGGACTGGGATGTTACCGGGAACTGCTGCTCACCAACCGGCAGTACGCCTTCGCAAGAATCCTCGGCGGCCGGGCGGTGATTACCGCTGTGAATAATGACCCGGCGCCGGCTTCGATGACGATCCGCCTGCCTTTCGCCTGCGCGAAGATCACGGATCTTCTGACCGGAGCGAGCATGGAGCAGGAAAACGGGCAGCTGGCGGTCACGCTGGAAGGAGACGGGAGCGGCATATATCTCACGGAGCAGGGATAACAGTATCATTCGATTAACGATGTTGGATGCTTCCGCGTGAGGCGGGAGAAGAAGGGAATACGGAATCTGCAGACAGGTCTGCCGGCCGGAAAGCGGGCAGGCCAACAGGAAAAGAGGGGGAAGTCCGATCGTGAGTAAAAATGAGACAAAAAAGACAGTTGAGAGCGAAGCTCCGGTAGTGAAGGAGAGGCCCGGAGTGGGTTTTGAATTTCTTCATGAACTGGACCAGTATCTCTTCGGAAAAGGCGTTCACTACGATATTTTCCGCAAGCTTGGCGCCCATCCTTCCACGAAGGACGGGAAGAAGGGATACCATTTTGCTGTCTGGGCGCCACATGCCGCGGGAGTCAACCTGATCGGTGAATTTAACGGCTGGGATGAGGAGAGCGTTCCGATGGAGCGCCTGGATCCCGTAGGCTTCTGGGAAGCGTTTTTACCCGAAGCAAAAGAAGGCCAGATGTACAAGTATCTGATTCATACGGCGGACGGCCGGAAGCTCTACAAGGCGGACCCCTATGCCAACCAGGCTGAGAAGCGTCCCGGAACCGCATCCGTACTTACGGATATCAGCCGGATCCGCTGGACGGACAGCGCCTGGATGAAGAAGCAGGAGACTTTTGTCCAGGACAGCGCACCTATCTCCATCTATGAGTGCCATATCGGCAGCTGGATGCGCCATCCCCACGGCAACAATGAGGACGGTTTTTACAATTACCGCTATTTCGCCCATTCTGTCACAGATTATCTGAAGAAGATGGGTTATACTCATATCGAACTGATGGGAATCGCGGAGCATCCTTTCGACGGCTCCTGGGGCTATCAGGTAACAGGTTATTATGCTCCGACCAGCCGCTACGGCACGCCGGAAGACTTTGCCTATATGGTCAACTACCTGCACCGCCACAATATCGGCGTGATCCTGGACTGGGTGCCGGCGCATTTCCCGAGAGACGCCCACGGACTGGCGGAGTTCGACGGAACGCCCTGCTATGAATACGCGGATCCGCGCAAGGGAGAGCATCCGGACTGGGGAACCAAGGTCTTTGATTTCGGGAAGAGCGAGGTAAAGAACTTCCTGATCGGCAACGCCCTGTTCTGGATCGAGCAGTTCCATATCGACGGCCTGAGAGTCGATGCCGTCGCGTCCATCCTCTACCTGGATTACGGCAGGAGGGACGGCGAGTGGGTGCCGAATGAATTCGGCGGCAACAAGAACCTGGAGGCGATCGAGTTCTTCAAGCATCTGAATTCCGTGGTCCGCGGCAAACACCACGGCGTCATGATGATCGCGGAGGAATCCACCGCATGGCCGAAGGTTACCGACATTCCCGAGAATGACGGACTGGGCTTCTCCATGAAGTGGAACATGGGATGGATGCACGACTTCCTCGAATACATGAAGCTGGATCCCTATTTCCGCAAGTTCAACCATAACAAGATGACCTTCGCCATGACCTACGCCTACTCCGAGAAGTACTGCCTGGTTCTGTCCCACGACGAGGTCGTCCATCTGAAATGCTCGATGCTGAACAAGATGCCGGGCTATTACAGCGACAAGTTTGCCAACCTCAAGGCGGCCTACGCCTTCATGTTCGGCCATCCGGGCAAGAAGCTGCTCTTCATGGGCCAGGAATTCGCGCAGGAGAGAGAGTGGTCGGAGGACCGTGAACTTGACTGGTTCCTGCTGGAGCAGCCGGAGCACAGGCAGATCCAGGATTACATGGCAGAGCTTCTGCAGCTGTATAAGAGCACGCCGGCTTTGTATGACGCGGACTGCATCCCGGCAGGCTTTGAATGGATCAACGCGGACGACGCGGACCGCAGCATCTACAGCTTCCTGCGTCACAGCGCGGACGGAAAGAGCAACCTGCTTTTCGTGATCAACTTTACTCCGATGGCCAGACCGGATTACCGTGTCGGGTGCACAAAGAAAGGCACCTATCGTCTGGTACTGGACGGGGATGAGGAGCGTTTCGGAGGCGCCGGAACCATGCATCCGGAATCCTATAAGGCGATTGAGTCCGAGTGCGACGGCAAACCGTATTCCTTCGCTTATGACCTGCCGCCTTACGGCGTGGCAGTCTTCCACTACAGATAAGATACAGCAGTGCTTCTGACGGCTGCAGAATGATAAGAACCTGCCTGCGCAGCTGAACGGTCTTGCCGGATCAGCTGCGCGGTCTGCCCTGAAGGGGCAGACGGAAAAGGGAAGGAAGCAGGAAAGAAAGGGGCCTCGTGTATCATGAAGTCCAAACCAGGGGTTAAGTACAGCGGAAATCTGAAAAAACACTGGAGCTGGTCGCTGGGCCTGTCCTTTACACTGATCCTTCTGACTGCGGCAGTGTTCTGGATCGACCGCAAAGCAGGTTTTCTGGTGCTGGCGTTCACCATTGTTTATCTGGTGATCGTCCTTGTGCTCTATCTGCGTTTCAGACCACGGATACTGAATGCGCTGCTGGAATTTGCCAATAGTTATGAGCAGACCGAAGGGGAGGTGCTGAGGCAGATCGAGATCCCCGTTACCATGATTGACATGGAGGGACGGGTGATCTGGATGAACGAAGCCTTCAGCACACTGACGGAGCGGCCGGAGAAGTTCAGCAGGAATATCAATGTCATTTTTCCCGAGATGGCAGTGGAGGTGCTGCCTTCCTCCGGTTCGGACAAAGACATAGAGCTGGAGTACAAGGAGCGCGATTACAAGGCGCACATTCAGCGCATCAGCCTGACGAACCTGATCAGGGAGACGGAACTGCTGGAGGAAGTGGTATCCGACGCCGGGACCTGGTTCTACATGGTCTATCTGATCGATGAGACGGAGCTGAACCGGCTGCGGCTGGAGAACCGCAACCAGAAAAATGCCGTAGCGCTTGCCTATATTGACAATTATGAGGAAGCCCTGGACGGGATTGATGAAGTCCATTCCTCGCTGATGAATGTGCTTGTAGACAGGGAGATCAACAAGTATTTTTCCTCCTTCGACTGTCTTGCCAGGAAGCTGGAGAAGGATAAATACCTGATTGTACTGAACCAGAAAAGCCTTGACAGGCTGACCGAGGACCATTTCTCCATTCTGGAGGAGGTGAAGACGGTCAACATCGGCAACGACGTCGGCATGACCATCAGCATCGGCGTGGGCATGGGCGGGAGCTACCAGCAGAATCACGATTATGCCCGCTCCGCAATCGAGATGGCGCTCGGCCGCGGCGGGGACCAGGCGGTCGTCAACCGCGAGTCCCAGATGACCTTCTACGGCGGAAAGTCGCAGAGAAATGAGAAAAATACCCGGGTCAAGGCCCGTGTCAAGGCGCAGGCCATGCGCGAGATCATGGAGTCCAAGGACCGCGTGCTGACCATGGGGCACCAGATCACGGACATGGATTCCCTGGGCGCCGCGGTGGGTATCTTCCGGGCGGCAAAGACCCTGGGAAAGCCTGCCTATATCGTCATCGGCGAGAATACGGGCTCCGTGGACTGGTGGATCGACGCGCTCAGGTCCAGCAAGGATTACGATGAGGATATCTTCATCAGCCATGAGCAGGCGATCGCCATGACCAACATGAATACGGCGGTCGTCGTGGTTGATACAGCCCGCACCACGATGGTGGAATGCGGGGAGATCCTCTCCATGACGAACACGGTCGTAGTCCTGGATCACCACCGGCAGACGACGGAACAGATTACGGGAGCAGCCCTGAGCTACATAGAGCCTTCGGCCTCCTCCGCCTGTGAGATGGTGGCGGAAGTCCTCCAGTATTTTGAGGAGGATGTACGGCTCAGGGGGCTGGAGGCGGACTGCATGTACGCCGGCATTATCATTGATACCAATAATTTCGTGGCCAAGACGGGCGCCAGAACCTTTGAGGCTGCCGCCTACTTAAGGCGCGCCGGGGCGGACGCCACGCGGGTGCGCAAGGCCCTCAGGGATGACATGGACAGCTATAAGGCCCGGGCGGAGGCTGTACGGCACGCGGAAGCCTTCATGGGCTGCTATATGATCTCCATCCTTCCGGCAGGCAACCTGGCGACGCCCAACGTAACCGCGGCCCAGGCGGCCAACGAGCTTCTGAACATCAACGGCGTCAAGGCGTCCTTTGTCGCGACCGAGTATGACAACAGAATCTTCATCAGCGCCCGGGCGATCGACGAAGTGAATGTGCAGCTGGTCATGGAGCATCTTGGCGGCGGCGGTCATATGACGATCGCGGGCGCGCAGCTGACAGGCGTAAGCTGTGAGGAGGCGGTGGAGGAGATCCGCCGGACCCTGACGGAGATGACGGATGCGGGAGAGATCTGATTCTGTACCTGATTTGCTATGGAACGGGGATATGGTTCTGTGCTATGATGGACATGCCGGTCGGTTGACCGGCATGTTATACTGTACGGAGAAAACAGATCATAATCAGCATATCTGATAGAGATATTAAAAGAGAGGCGGGAGAAAATCATGAAAGTAATTCTTCTGGAAGATGTCAAAAAGGTCGGAAAAAAAGGCGAGATCGTGGAGGCGTCCGATGCCTACGCGCGCAACGTCCTGCTCCGCCAGAAGCTGGCGGTGGAAGCGACCGGAAAGGCGCGCAATGATCTGAAGCTTCAGAAAGCCAATGATGAGAAAGTGGCAGCGGAGAATCTTGCGGAGGCGGAAGCACTCAAAAAGAAGATCGAAGCGTCCTCTGTCACATTAAAGGTAAAGACCGGCGAAGGCGGAAGGCTGTTCGGCTCGGTTTCCTCCAAGGAGATCTCTGAGGCAATCCAGCAGCAGATCGGCGTGGAAGTCGACCGCAAGAAGATTGTGGTGGAGAACCCGATCAAGAATGTCGGGGAGATGGAGGTGCTGCTCAAGCTGCACACCAAAGTGCGCGCGAACCTGAAGGTGAAGGTTGAGAGCCTGTAAGAAGAAGTTACTATTCACGGCCTGATGTGTGGAGGGCCGTGAATTGCAACAAGGAGGAGCATTTCCTTCCGGGGCCGGGAAAAGTCACGGGACTGCGCGGGGCGAAGCCTGTATCTGAGGACCTGATATGGATGAGAATTTAATCAAACGGATTCTGCCGCACAGCCAGGAAGCGGAGAAGTCGGTGATCGGATCGATGATGATCGATCAGGAGGCGATCGCGGTCGCGGCGCAGAAGCTGACAGCCGATGATTTTTATCAGAAGGCGTACGGCCTTCTTTTCAGCGCGATCGTGGACCTGGATGCCGCCGGAAAGCCGATCGACGCAGTGACGCTCCAGAACCGGCTCCGTGAGATGGATGCGCCGGAAGAGCTGGCCGATGTGGAGACGCTCGCTGAGATGATCAACGCGGTTCCGGTCTCGACGAATATCGCGGCTTACGCCGGGATCGTGGCGGATAAAGCGCAGCTGCGGAGAATGATCAGAACGATGGAGGAGCTTACCAACGCCTGCTACGCGGACAAGCAGGAGGCGGAGGACCTCATGGCTGAAACCGAGAAGCAGATTTTCCGGATTCTGCAGCGTTCGCAGGACAGGGCATTCACGCCGATCGCTGATATTGTCATGAGCGCGCTGAACCGGATTTCGTCGGCCAGCCTGGCCGGAAGCACCGTGACCGGCCTGGCGAGCGGCTTCCCGGATCTGGATTTTAAGACCAGCGGTTTTCAGAATTCCGACCTGATTCTGATCGCGGCCAGACCCTCCATGGGGAAAACGGCTTTTGTGCTGAATATAGCGGACCATATGGCCTTTCATGACGGAAAGACGGTCGCGATCTTTTCCCTCGAGATGTCGAAGGAGCAGCTGGTCAACCGCCTGCTCTCCCAGGAGTCCAATGTGGACGCCATGAAGCTGCGGACAGGGAATCTGTCTGACGCGGAGTGGGACAGTCTGGTGGCGGGAGCGGATGTTATCGGCAAGTCCAATCTGATTATAGATGATACGCCCGGCATCTCCCCGGCGGAGCTGCGCAGCAGATGCCGGCGCTATAAGCTGGAATATAATCTGGATATTATACTGATCGATTACCTGCAGCTGATGTCGGGAAGCGGCAGCCGCCGGACGGACTCGAGGCAGCAGGAGATCTCGGAGATCTCCAGGTCCCTCAAGGAAATCGCCAGGGAACTGCAGGTCCCGGTGATCGCGCTCAGCCAGCTCTCCCGCGCCGTGGAGCAGCGTCCCGACCACCGGCCGATCCTGTCGGACCTTCGCGAATCCGGCGCGATCGAGCAGGATGCGGACGTCGTCATGTTCCTTTACCGGGAAGACTATTACAACAAAGATACAGAACGCAAGGGAATCGCGGACGTGATTATCGCCAAGCAGAGGAATGGCCCGCTGGGAGATATCGAACTTGCCTGGCTGCCGGAGTACACCAAGTTCGCCAGCCTTGAGCGGAACTATCAGCAGAGGCAGTAAGGAGAGAGCGGGGACGGAGAAGTCCGCCTTCGCAGGGTGACAGTTTGGCTGACAGAAACTTTATCTATATCGCAGAGTGCAGGGACGGAAGCTGGTATACCGGCTGGACGACGGATCTTGAACGGCGGATGGAGGCCCACAACAGCGGCCGCGGCGCTAAATATACAAAGTCCCGCAGGCCGGTGAGGCTGATCTACTGGGAAGAATATCCGACAGAGAATGAGGCGCGGCGCCGGGAATACGCAATTAAACAGCTCAGCAGACAGGAGAAGGAAAAGCTGGTGCGCTCTGCGGCAGGAAAGGATACAGATATGAGTGTGGAACAGTTTTTTGACAGGGTGCTTTCCGTCCGCCTGACGGAAGACCGGAAAGCGCTGGACATTATCGACCAGACCCTGCTTCCCGGAACGATCAAAAGGATCCGCCTGGAGACGAAGGAAGAGATCTGGGAGGCCATTAAGAAACTCAGGGTCCGCGGGGCGCCGGCGATCGGCGTGACGGCAGCATACGGGATGGCCGTACTGAGCAGCCGCTTTGAAGAAGATTCTTTTGACGCTTTTTATGAGCATTTTAAGGCTCTGAAGGAATACCTGGCTTCCTCCAGGCCGACAGCGGTCAACCTTTTCTGGGCGCTGAACCGGATGGATGAGACGGCCCTCGCGGTCCGTGAGAAGGGCGTGGCAGCCGTCAAAGAAGCCCTGTATGCGGAAGCGGAAGCGATCCGTGAGGAGGATGTCGCCATCAGCCGGAATATAGGTGAGATCGGATTCGGGCTCCTGAAAGAACTGAAAAAGGACGGAAAACCGGTCGGCATCATGACCCACTGCAACGCGGGAACCCTGGCCACCGCCAAGTACGGAACCGCCACGGCTCCCATGTACACCGCGCTGGAGCATGGCTGGGCGGGGACGGATATGCATGTCTACTGCGATGAGACAAGGCCCCTTCTGCAGGGCGCGCGGCTGACCAGCTTTGAGCTTCATTCCGCGGGAATCACGACGACCCTGCAGTGCGACAATATGGCCTCCCAGCTCATGAAATCGGGGAAGATCGATATCATATTCGTGGGCTGCGACCGTGTGGCTGCAAACGGGGACGCCGCCAACAAGATCGGTACCAGCGGACTGGCGATCCTCGCGAATTATTACGGGATTCCCTTCTACGTCTGTGCACCGAGCTCAACGATCGACCTTAAAACCGCGACAGGGGAGCAGATTCCCATCGAGATGAGGGAACCGGATGAGGTGACGCAGATGTGGTATAAGGAGCGGATGGCTCCGGAAGGCATCGAAGTGTTCAATCCCGCTTTCGATGTGACGGATCATTCCCTGATCACCGGCATGATTACTGAAAAAGGACTGTGCACGGATCCCTTCGGGGAAAGCTTCCGGAAGATCGGGCTGAAATAAAAGAATACCGGACACATATGCCTTCTGCCTGAAAGTGGTGTATTTTGCATATTGCGATAACCGAATTGCAGAAGGAGACATTATATGAACAGAGATCTGACATCAGGGGAACCTTCGAAGGTACTATGGATGTTCTGTCTGCCTTTGTTTGGGAGCATCATCTTTCAGCAGCTGTACAATATCGCAGACAGCCTGGTAGCAGGAAAATTCATCGGGGAGAACGCGCTGGCAG
>DGHP01000048.1 GCA_002392705.1 Lachnospiraceae bacterium UBA3845
TCGGTCAGAGATCGGGAATCTTATCCCTTTATTCTTTTTTCGGTCAGAGATCGATAATCTGCAGACCTTCTTTTTCCCCGGACAGGAAATTCTCGATCGCCTCACGGGACGCGGAGACGGAGCCCTGCAGGAAAAATGGTTTTCCGCCGCCTCTCCCGTTCAGTTCCTGATTCATCTTTCTGACAAGTTCCTTCAGATCACCGCCGCTCTCGCCGGCCGCATACCTGTAGCCCGCATCGTCCGTCCCGGAAAATGAGAAACAGCTTCCGCCGCACTCTTCCATCACCTTCGCGGTCAGCTTCTGTACCAGCAGCGGACTGAAATCTTCCGCGAAGAGTAGGACGTCCCCTGTGCCTCTGAGTTCCCGGGCTTTGCGGTCTATCACGCTGTAGAGCAGCTGCGTGATCCGGAATTTCAGGGCTGCATCCTCCTGAAGGAGCTTTTGCGCGGCGCTTCCTGTCTCGTTCATTTTCGCGCTCAGGGCCATCGATACTTCGTGATTCTGAATAAAGATACCGGTCATGTAATTATAGGCCCATCTGCCGCACATCAGCTCCATGCGGACGCCTCCCTTGAAGCGGACATGGGAAATAATGCGGATGGATCCGATCTCACCGGTTCTTAAAACGTGCGTCCCGCAGCAGGCACAGACATCCGCCCCAGGAATCCTGACAACCCTGATCGTCCCGTGAAGCTCTTTCTTGCTGCGGAACTCCACATTTTCCGCCTCTTCTTCTGTATAGAGATCTGTATATACCGGAACGTCGGACCATACGATTTCATTTGCACGTCTCTCGATCTCACGGATCTCTTCCTCTGTGAGCGCACCGCTGAGGTCAATCGTCATGCGGTCACTGCTCATATGAAAACCGACATTCTCATAGCCGAATCTTTCATGGATCAGGCCGCTCACAATATGCTCTCCCGTATGATTCTGCATGCGGTCAAAGCGGTATTCCCAGTCCAGATGACCTTCGATCCGCTCCCCTTCCGCTGCCGGCGCGTCACAGCAGAGGATCAGATCCCCGTCGCGCTCCTGGGTGTCAAGTACATGAATCACGGCATGGCCTGCGCCGCCTTCCCCTGATTCCGGCGTCCTGTCCGGGCACAGCAGGAACCCGCGGTCACCGCTCTGCCCGCCGCCTTCAGGGTAAAAAGCCGAGCGGTCAGGTATGATCTCAAACCGGTCTCCCCTCTGCCTGCAGCTCAGCACTTTCGCTTCGAAAACGCTGCACATTACATCTTCATAATATATTTTTTCTGTCATATCTTCTTTCGGTTTTTTAGCCGTCTCCTTCTTCATCTAAGCCAGCACCGGTCTTTACATTCTCTGCTGCCGCATGGACGATTATACCCCTCCGCGGCCGGAATTGACAAGGCAGCCGGATAGCATTTATACTGTGGAGAGTTGTGAATTATAAACATGAAACAGTCGGCTGCAGGTTATGATTCACGGCTCTCCACAGATCAGACTGCAGGCCGGAATAATCGTTTGAAACTACTACAATGAAGAAGGAGCAGAAGTTCCATGAAAGATCAGTCAGATCAGTACATACTTGACAGATCCCGTATAGACCGGCCGGAAGGCTGCGAACTTGCGGATTTTCACACACATTCCACCGCCTCCGACGGTACGCTCACGCCGTCTGAAAATGTAGCACTTGCGGCAGAACGCGGCCTGAGGGCGATCGCCGTGACGGACCATGACACCGTGGGCGGTGTTGAAGAAGCTCTGACCGCCGGAAAGGAATACGGCGTGGAGATCATCGCGGGGATTGAATTCTCCTGCGCCTGGGAAGGACTTGATATTCATATCGTGGGGCTGGATCTTGATCTTGGCAATGAAGAGCTCATGAGCCGGATCAGCCAGTGCAGAGATGCCCGGGAAAACCGCAATCAGATGATGATCGACAGGATGGCGGAGGACGGAATCGACATCTCACGCGAGCAGATGATCGCGGAATTCGGAGATATGAAATGGACGCGCGCGCATTTTGCAAGGCATCTGATCAGCAAAGGGGTGGTTCAGTCCGTCCCGGAAGCCTTTGACGGTCTTCTGGATGACAATGGGAAATATTTTATTCCCCGCTCTTCCGTCCGGCCGGATGAGATGGTCAACCTCATCTTCAGAACGGGCGGCATCCCTGTCATGGCGCATCCTTTCCAGTATAAGCTTCCGGATCCGGACCTCATGCGCCTGGTCACTCTTCTTAAGGAAAACGGATTGATCGGTATCGAAGCGTTCTATTCCACGCATACGCCGCAGCAGACTGCCCATGTGAAAGAGATCGCTTCCGGGATGGATCTCTGCCTCTCCGGCGGATCCGATTTCCATGGAAAGAACAAACCTCTGATTGATCTCGGTACAGGCTGGGGGGATCTGCGTATCCCCTATGAACTGATCACGATCATGAGAAAAAGGCGCGCTGTACTGTGATTTCTCTGTCTGGCATGGTCGGAAACATGTATGATTATTCCGGCAGTTCCTCAGCCGGTTGGACACAGTGAAAGAACAAGGCAGCGCAGGCAGTGTGTGCCCGTCCGGGTCACAGTAGCACCACCGGACACAGCGAGAGAATTAGGCAGTACAGACAGTGTTTGCCCGCCCGGGTCACAGTAGTATCGCCCGACACAGTGAGACAATAGGACAGCACAGGGCCGGGAAATGACAGAAGACTGTTCATTCCGCATACGCACAGAAGGAGAAAGTGCTATGGCAGTTTCAGAGAAAGGCAAAAAAATATTTTTTACGGATATTGATGAAACGCTTGTCAATACAGATAAAAGCTTAAGCGAAGAAAACCGGCGTGCTCTCGAAGCTTATGTAAACACGGGAAGTTACCTTGTGATATCGACAGGGCGTGTCCTGTGCGCTTCCATTCGACTTCTGAAGGATCTTGGCATATATGATTTTCCGAATACCTTTATCAGCACCTGCAACGGCGGCCTGATCTATGATACCGGCAGCGAACGCGTCATCTCGGACAGTCTGATACCCCTGGATCTGGTAACGGAGGTCTTCCGCTGCGCAGGGGAATTCGGCATCCACATCCAGACCTACACAGATACGGAAGTTGTTTCAGAAAAAGACACGCCGGATCTTCATCGCTACTGCGCCATCCAGAAGATGCCGCCCCTGGTCGTCAGCCATGTGGAAGACGTACTCAGGCAGTCCCCTGCAAAGATCCTTGCCATCGACTACAGCAGTCCGGAGCATGTGACAGAGTTCCGCAATTACCTGGAACCGAAAGTGAACGGGACGCTGGACCTGTACAAATCAAATCCCTATCTTCTGGAAATCGTCCGCAGGGGAGTCAATAAAGGCAACGCGCTTCGCTTCATGGCAGATTACCTGTCCGTACCGGTAGAGAATACCATATCCGCCGGAGATGAGGAAAATGACCTGACGATGATCCAGGCTGCCGGAATCGGCTGCGCGATGTGCAATGGAAAGGATTCATTAAAGGAAATCGCCGATTATGTGACGGAGAATGACAACAATCACGGGGGCGTCGCTGAAATCCTCTATAAATTCTGCATCTGACTATAATATAATGGTGCAAACGGCAAAAGTCCGGACGCAAACCGTATTTAAAGGCAGCAGACCTCTGATTCTTTCAGAGGCCTGCTGCCTTTTTATAAACAATCTCTGTCTGCGCAGCTTCTGCTGCCTTTTCTCTTATCTTCTTCTCTTTGTAAGGACAATCACCAGGATGATGATGACGAGCAGTGCAGCTCCCGCGGCGCAGATCAGCGGGATCAGGGGACTGCTGTCTCCGGTCTCCACTGACAGGGCATTCACGACATGGAAATGTACCGACTTTGAAACGGCAGTTCCATCCGGATTCCAGGATGTCCCGTTGTAGAACTGTTTTGCAAAATGAACCGTGAGCGTATAATCGCCAGCCGCGTTGATCGCCATCGATGTGGTATAGGGCGCGGAGGACCAGCTGCCGCTTACGGTACTGATCTGATAATCCGTCGGCAGAAAGCGGTAATCTCCGGGATTCGGGGATGTATCATCCATTCCTCCGCCTGAAGCTGTGAAGGTGAGCGTCGTTCCTTTTAAGTATTCGGCGCCTTCCCCGATGCCGCTGATGACGCAGTCATCTGCGGTCGGCCCGGCTTTGTAGGAAGCTTTCACCGCCGTGTCTGAGCTTTTCGCGTAAGCTGTTGTAGTCAGGCTCGTGACATCATCAAGCTGTATCTCTCCCTTTTCCACCTGCCAGCTGTCAAATACCTGTCCGGAGGCAGGATAATCCCCCTGCAGCATGATCGCCTGATCCGGCCCGTAATTCCCGCTTCCGGAGCCGCTCTCCACAGACACCTTATAGGTGAGGGCTGCGTAGTTCGCGGCAACGGTGGAAGCCGAATTCCCCACCGTGATCGTCGTTGTCGGCTGGGAAGCGTCCGCGATCACTGCGTCGCCGGATACTACGGACCAGCCGCGGAAGCTGTATCCTTCCTGAGGCGCGTTGGCTTCGATGGTAACCTGGTCGCCCGCTTTATAGGCCGTCTCCCCGGAGGCACCGACAATCGTGCCTTCACTTACGGAGATACCGTACTTTGAAACAGCCACATAAGAGGCCGAAGCGATCAGGTCCGCCGGAGGCGCCGTAAGGGTCACTGCCCCGTTCTCTTTCTGAGCAAGTTCCACTTCGTTGCCATAGACGTCCGTCACGCTGATGCCAGCAAAGGTATAGCCGTCCGGAGCCGTATCCGGAATAATCGTCACCAGGTCCCCTTCGGCAAAGGTCAGAGGATCGGCACTGCAGTTGTTTACAGTGACTGTATGTGTATTCTTGACGTAATTCAGGATTACCGTGCTGTCCGCCTGAATGCTGAATATATAAGATCCGTCCTCGGCAGGTGTGATCTGGATATTATCCACCGTGACGGAAACCTGCTCATCCGAAGGTGCCGCTCCGATCACAACTGTGGCGTACTCCGCCGTGTCGGTGGAAACCGTATAGCAGACGGAACCGTCCTCGAGGGCCTCACCGCCGGTTACGCCGGTATCCTGTCCGCCGTAGATAAAGGAGGTCTTTCCATACACCTTGAGACGGAGCCCTTTTACATTCTTCACGACCTTCGTGACCGTCACCGTCACTGCAGATTCCGGTACCACGAATGAGTAGGTATGGTATTCTTCATTGGCATCCAGCTGCAGCGGATTCCCGTTCTGGTCTGTCACCGCCACACTGCTCCTGCCTGCCGTGCCGGCGACGACAACGGAGACCGGAGTCCCTGCCGGGAAGGAGCTTCCGGAATCATAGGCATTCCCGTCGCTCACAAGGCTGACGGACGCTTCCGGATCCTGGTTCAAAACAGTTACGCTGTAAAGCGGAGCCGGAATCTCGGTATAAGCGGCCGTAAGGGAAATATTCCCCGCAGGCATCTCAAAGGTCAGAGAGGGTGAAGCTGCCTGCTCCGGAGAGAGCGTGAAAGAGGTTCCGCCTGCATCCGTCACTGTCCATCCCGCGAATGCAAACCCTTCTTTCTGCAGAGCATTCACCGTTACAGGTTCCCCGGCTTTCAGGGCGGAAGCTGTCTCTCCGGTCAGGCCTGAAACAGCGTTTCCTTCAGATACCGTCACACTGTAGGTTTCCGGAATAATCTCATTGTAGGCGGCTGCGAAAGACAGATCCCCCTCGGGCATGGAGAAACTGAAGGAGGAGGCGCAGCGCATGGCGTCGTCAAGAGCGAAGCCCTCCGGTCCGCCTGTAATAGTCCAGCCGGCGAACGTATAACCTTCTCTCTGGGAAGCCGTCACGGTAACGATCGTGCCGGCTCTCAGCCCCGTCAGCCGGCTCTGTCCGGCTGCTCCGTCATATGCGGCTGTCCCGTCGCTGACTGAAACAGAGTAAACCGATACATAAACCGGTGAAATCTCCACATCAGCGGAAGGCCGCGAAGAAACGGCGTAGCCTGTGGTCGCCGAGGACGCGTCCGCGAACTGCACAGCCTCCGGATCGGAGGTCTTCCAGTATGCGAACACCTGCCCGTTCAGCGTTCCGGAAGTGCTGACCGTACCCGCAAGTCCCTCTGCCCAGGGAATCAGGTTCGCGGATGACTCGCTGCTGCCATCCGGATACCAGCTGATGATAATGTTCCCCGCAGGAGCCTGCTGTTCCGCTGCCGCCTGCTGTGCGGCTGCCTGTTCCCCGGCCAGTGTCGACGGATCCGCCAGTTCGCTGAGGGAAATCACTGTTCCGTCCGGAGCCATGTTGTCATCCGCGTCGTCCGTGAGAGGTTCCACATAATCCTGAAGCTGCTGGGGAACTTCTTCCGGCCCGCTCTCAGCCTCCGGAGACGGATTATCAGTTCCCTCCGGCTGACTGCCGGCATCCTCCGTGCTCTTCATTCCGAAAAGCGGGGTGAACAGATACAGCCGGTCCGCTTTCCCGATCGAGAAAGTCAGGTTCTCCTGCGTGAGCGTATCACTCCTCAGGCCCTCCCAGGGGATCGCATCAGGATCCGCGGGCTGAAGATTGTGATTCCCGTCCACATACTGGATCTGCCATCCGGAGAATACCTGCCCTTCCGGAACCGCAGCCGGATCCACAGCCAGTGTCACAAGATCTCCTTCGGACCAGGAACAGCCCGTCACGGAGAGGGGCTGCGGAACCCCGTTCGGATCATTCACGGTAAGATCCGGATAAAACGCCTCTGGCTGCAGCACTGTCAGCTGATCCGCGCCGGACACGCCTGAGCATACAGCTCCCGGCGCCATGGCGACTGCGGAAGACACTGCATCCAGT
This sequence comes from Lachnospiraceae bacterium UBA3845, assembly GCA_002392705.1. Taxonomy (GTDB): domain Bacteria; phylum Bacillota; class Clostridia; order Lachnospirales; family Lachnospiraceae; genus Porcincola. Next base: position 6,762 of record DGHP01000048.1, read on the forward strand.
TCATAGGTGCCGGGCGCGGTCATGGGAAGTCCGTTCTCATCCGTCATGCTGGTCACCGGCGTGATCTCGAGAAGCTCATAGACGTTCCCGCTCGTATTCGTCCAAACAAGAGCGCCGGTCATGAGGTCCACTTCCTGCGCTTCCGGTGTCTCCCGGCGGTATCCGTCCTCAGAGAGATAGATATTCGCCAGCCCGGCGATACTGTCCCCCGGGTAAATGAGATGCTTCTGTCCGTCCGCAAAGTCAACCGGCCGGTAAAAAGAGGGATCCAGCGATCCCCCGCTCACGTCATAAGCCACCGAAGCAGCATGTCCCGGAAAAACCGCTGTCAGTCCAAAAAACAGGCCTGCTGCCAGCGCCAGATACTTCCGCATATGACTTCTCATACTCCAACCCCTCTTTTCCGTGATCCGCCTGCCATACGCGAAGGCTGAGCCGGCGTGGCGCGGTAATGATCCGAAATGAAATATAACGTTATGATAACATCATAAAGAAAGCCTGTCCTCAGCATTTCCGAAAATAAAAAATGAAGAATTTCTTAAACAGAAAACGGCATCTGCCTGAGGCGCTCCCCGGTCCGCAGACGATGTGTTTTCGCCTGCCCGCGCCGGGGAACTGTCCGGCAGCAGATGCCGTTTTTTAATACAGCAGCCAAAGCTGTGCCTGCAGATTATCAGAACAGGCCTGTTCACGGCTCTCCACGCATCAGGCCGTGAATCGTAACATCAGATGGTCACAATATAGTCTTCCTTCGCCACTCCTTCCGAAGCACAGAGGACGGAAGAAGGCCTGTCCCAGCTGAGCGGATTTCCTTCCATGTCAGTCACTGTGCATCCGGCTTCCTGGGCGATCAGCGCGCCGGCGGCAAAGTCCCAGAGACTCAGTTTCAGTTCAAAGAAAAGGCCGGTTACGCCTTTTGCCACAAGAAGAAGATCCCAGGCCGCGGTGCCGCTGCGGCGCAGGTCTACACACTTCTGCAGATAGCGGGCTGCATATTCGAAGGTCTTCTTCGAAAGCTCCTCATAATAGGGAGCGGTTCCGAAACCGACAAGGCTCCCGGAGAGCGGAAGCGTCGAAGAGTGCATGGGCCTGTCATTCCAGAAGGCGCCCTCTCCTTTTACGGCATGGCAGAGGACATCCTCAAAGGGATTGTAGATAACGCCGAGATAAGGCTCGCCGTCCCTGAACAGACCGATTGAAATGACGGAGGGCCTGTATTTATAGATGAAATTGCTGGTTCCGTCGATGGGATCGATGATGAAGGCATA
>DGHP01000052.1:0-5051 GCA_002392705.1 Lachnospiraceae bacterium UBA3845
GGAGAGACCGAGGCGGAGAAAACAGTTCCGGCAGCAGAGGAATTTTCCTTTGAGGAACTTGAGGACAAGGTTTTTTATTACAGCAGCGGCGTGGGCGGATGGTTTGTTGAACTGAATATTGCTCCCGACGGCTCCTTTACCGGCAATTATCATGATTCCGAGATGGGCGAGTTCGCGGATGAATATCCTTACGGAAGCGTATACGGCTGCCTCTTCCACGGGCAGCTTGAGGCGGGCGGCATGCTGGAGAACGGCGCGTTTGAGCTGACCGTTACGGAACTTGAGAAGAATGAAGGCCAGCTTGACGAGGCGATTGAAGACGGAATCCGCTATGTGACGACTGATCCGGCGGGCCTTTCAGAAGGAGACAGCCTTCAGCTTTTCAGGCCCGGCTACCCGGTTGAACAGCTTCCGGAGGGTTATCGCTACTGGTCTCACCTGTATTTCCTGGAGGAGATTCCGGAAGAGCTTCCCTTCTACGGGATCTATGATGAAAGTCAGGACAGCGGTTTTACGGGAGAGGAAAAATATACGGGGATGATCAATCCCTGGACGGAGACTGACGCGGACGGTTTTGCGAAACTGGTCGGCATCCCGATGAATCTGCCGGAAGGAGCGGAAGACGTTTCCTACCGTTTCATGGAAGAGAGCGGCATGGGCGAGATACTCTTCAGCCTGGAAGGACAGGAGTACAGGGCAAGAGTCATGCCTTCCGCTGCCTGGGAGGATATCTCCGGCCTGTATTATGACTCCTGGGATTCTGAAGAGGACTGCAAGGTCGACTACTGTGAAGGCACTGTCAGAAGCGTGAAGGACGAGAGCATGGGCTGTACGGTCCTGAGCTGCAGCTGGTTTGACGTCGTACCGGGGATCATGTACAGCGTGACCGCTGAAGCGGAGGATCCTTCCGCACTGAATCTTCAGGAAGTTGCGGAGGCTGTTTTTGTACCGGCACAGGGAAATTCCTGAGAGGGATGATATGAATTTCCGGGAGAGATGATTTTTTGGGAGGGGCTATGCATCACAGCATGGCCTCTCTTTTTATGCCGCCGGATCCGCCCTGGCAGGTCACGGCCGTATGAAACGGAATGGAGCGCAGTCCCGGCCGGGCCTCTTTGTATTCACCAGGCTGGACTGCAGCCGTATGAAACGGAAGGGGCGCAGCCCTGCGTGTGCCTTTTATCCGTCGGGTTGGACTGCGGCCGTATGAAACGGAATGGAGCGAAGCTTCCGGCACGACCGGGCAGGAGTTCCGAAAGAGAAGAGATTTGAGGGCTATCCCGTTTTTTTATACCGTGATAGAATGAAACGGCAGTAAAAAATGCTTCTGTGAAAGGAATGGCGGATATCCGGTTATGAAAGAAGACAGAAATCGACAGGGATCGATGGTTAAGGACCTGACGGAAGGAAATGTGGCGGGGCTCCTTCTTACCTTCGCCATGCCGCTGTTTGTGGCCAATGCCCTGCAGGCGGTGTACAACCTGGTGGACATGGTGGTAGTGGGCCAGGTGATCGGCGGACCCGGTATGAGCGCTGTCTCCATCGGCGGGGATATCCTGCATATTCTTACATTTCTTGCCATGGGCTTTTCCGCGGCGGGGCAGGTGCTGATCTCCCAGTATGTGGGGGCGGGCGAGATGGACAAGGTGAAGAAGATGATCGGCACCATGTTCAGCCTTCTGCTGGCCATTGCCCTGGTTCTTTCGATTGTCTGCTATATCATCCGTTTTTCCATTCTGAATCTTCTCAACACGCCTGCGGAATCCTACAGCTTCACCATGGATTATACGGTGACCTGCATCGTGGGCCTGGTTTTCATTTATGGATATAATATTGTTTCCGCCATCCTGAGGGGAATGGGGGATTCAAGGAGACCGTTCTATTTCATCGCGATTGCGGCCGTCCTGAACATGGTGCTGGATGTTTTCTTTGTCGGATTTCTGGGACTTGAGGTATTCGGGGCCGCCCTGGCTACGGTCATCGGGCAGGCAGTCAGCTTCATCGTTTCACTCATCTACCTCTACAGAAGGAGGGAGGCCTTTGGATTTGATTTCCAGCCCGCCAGCTTCCGGATCGACCGGGCCATGATCGGCCCCCTGCTGAGCCTGGGCATCCCGATGGCGATCCAGTCCGCGGCCATCAGCATCTCCAAGATCGTCCTGACGGCCTGGATCAATGCGGAGGGCGTGATCTTCTCGGCCCTTTCCGGCATCTACAACAAAACGGGCATGATGATGGGAATCGTGTCGAATTCCTTCACGACAGCCGGAAGCTCCATGGTCGGGCAGAATATCGGGGCGGGGAAATTCGACAGGGTACCGAAGATTCTCCGGGTTGTGATCCTGATCGGACTTACGATTGCCGCCGCGGCATCGGTTCCGGTTCTGCTGTTCCCGGAGCTTCTGTGCGGGATGTTTACCGGCGACAGGGAGGTTCTGGCGAGGGCGTCGCTCCTGACCTTCCCTGTGATCCTGAATTTCTTCGGCGCGGCGACACGCTCCGGGGCATTTTCCATTATCAACGGTTCCGGCAATTCCAGAATGAATCTGCTGATTGCCCTGATCGACGGGATGATCTCCAGGGTGGGCCTTGCCGCCCTCTTCGGATTTGCCCTGCAGATGGGCTGCAAAGGCTTCTGGTACGGGGACGCGCTGGCCGGTTTTATGCCGATGGTGATCGGCAGCCTGTTTTATATGTCCGGCAAATGGAAGGTGAAGCGAAACTGACAAAGGGTAAGGTCTGCCCGCGGCAGGACGAGGGACAGCCGGGGAACTGGTTTTCAGGAGAAACATAAGGAACATAAGAACTGCTGAGGTCTGCCGGCGGCAGAGAGAGGAACAGCAGGAAAACTGTTTTCAGGAGAACTATAAGAAACATGAGATTCGCTGGGGGCTGCCCGCGGCAGGATGGAGGAAAGAATGGAAGAGAAGAGAGAATTTCGCACAGAGCATGATTCCATGGGTGAGGTAAGGGTTCCGGCGGACCGCTACTGGGCGGCCCAGACACAGCGCAGCCATGAGAATTTTCCCATCGGCGCCGGCATCGAGACGATGCCTGCGGAGATTATCCGGGCTTTCGGAATCCTGAAGAAGGCGGCAGCCACCGTAAACCGTGCCCTGAAGGGCGAAAAGATGACAGAGGAAAAGTATGCTGTCATCGCGCAGGCGGCGGATGAAGTCAGTTCGGGAGCCCTCATGGATCATTTTCCCCTGGTGGTCTGGCAGACAGGAAGCGGGACCCAGAGCAATATGAATGCCAATGAGGTCATAGCGAACAGGGCCAATGAGATCGCCGGGAAAAAACTCTGCCACCCCAACGACGACGTCAATATGAGCCAGTCCTCGAATGATACCTTCCCCACAGCCCTCCATATCGCCGCAGTCTGTGCCCTGGAGGACAGGCTGCTGCCTGCCCTGGAGCATCTGACAGAGGTATTCATGAAGCTGGAGGAGGAAAACCGGGGGATCGTCAAGAGCGGGCGCACGCATCTGCAGGACGCGGTGCCGATCTCCTTTTCCCAGGAAATCAGCGGCTGGAGAACTTCTCTTGAGCAGGATGCGCGGATGATCCGTCTTGCCATGAATCCCCTCCGAGAGCTTGCCCTGGGCGGGACGGCCGTAGGGACGGGACTTAATGCGCCGGAAGGATTTGCCGTGAAGGCGGCGGAAGAGATCTCTGCCCTGACCGGAAAACATTTTGTGACGGCGCCGAACAAATTTCACGCGCTCAGCTCAAAGGATGAGCTGGTTTTTGCCCACGGGGCGGTGAAGGCTCTGGCGGCGGATCTGATGAAAATCGCCAACGATGTGCGCTGGCTTGCCTCCGGACCGCGCTGCGGACTGGGGGAGATCCGGATCCCGGAAAATGAGCCCGGAAGCTCCATTATGCCGGGCAAGGTCAATCCGACCCAGTGCGAGCAGGTGACCATGGTTGCGGTCCAGGTCTTCGGCAATGATGCGGCGATTGCTTTCGCGGCCTCACAGGGCAACTTTGAGCTGAATGTCTTTATGCCGGTCATCGCCTATAATTTCCTTCAGTCCGTACGCCTCCTTTCGGAATCCATCCTTTCCTTCGCGGACCGCTGCTGCTGCGGGATCGAGGCGGACCGGGAAAAGATGAGGGAGAATCTGAACCGTTCGCTCATGCTGGTGACAGCCCTGAATCCCTATATCGGCTATGAGAACGCGGCAAAGACCGCGAAGCTGGCCTTCCGGGAGAACCTTTCCCTGAAGGAGGCCTGCGTGAAGCTCGGTTTCCTGACGCAGGAGCGCTTTGATGAGGTCTTTCATCCAGAAGAAATGACCGGAGAGAATTGAGAAAAATGCATCTGCAAAATGACACCCGGAGAAGATCAGGCTGAAGCTGTGACAGGAAGCAGGAGCCGTTTTTGTCTGCTTACGGCTTTCTGCACAGCGGGGCCTGATCTGAAGCAGGCGTGAAACAGTGACAGCTGTATAAAAGGCAATGTATAAAAAAACAATGCATTAAAAACAACCCCTGCAGGGGGTTTCAAAACAGAAGCGCAGATGGTATCATTTTCAGGTAAAAGGGGCAGAGACAGCTGCGCCGCGAAGAATAGAAACAATGAGTTTTCAGGGATAAGATATGAATTCTACAGAACATCATACCCACGGACATCATCATGATCCCGAAGAAAAGAAGAGACAGCTGAACCGGATTTCCCGCATCATCGGACATCTTCAGTTCGTAAAGCAGATGATTGAAGACGACAGGGACTGTTCGGAAGTCCTGATCCAGATCTCAGCGACCAAGTCCGCCTTGAACGGGCTGGGCAAAGCGATCATCAGCGAGCATATTTCGCACTGCATTACCCACGCGGTTGAGGACGGCGATATGGAGGCGATTCAGGAATTCCGGAAGGCGATTGAGAAGTACCTGTAAAGATCCGGGGCGGCAGTGAGTTCTCTTTATTTATGCAAAACAGATAGTAAATATTTAATTCGGTTCTTCAGGGAGGCTTCCTTCAGGGAAAGCCTCTCTTTGTATTCTGCATGACCAGGCCTGAAAGCGGCACCGTGCCTGCGTGGTCA
>DGHP01000052.1:5170-10967 GCA_002392705.1 Lachnospiraceae bacterium UBA3845
TGCCGGATTGCGGTGGACGGCTTTTTTCAAACTGTTATAATGTAAGCGGAAAGCGCGCCATAGAAAACGCAGCGCGCTGAAACTGCGGGGCCGCCGGCGCTGCTGTGGATACAGGGAGGATGGATATATGGGACTTTTTTCAAAAAAGAAGAAGCCGGACAGCCTGTCTTTTGATCCGGAAAAAGAATATCCGGTGCTGCGCTGCAGCATCTGCAACGGGGAACAGGTCGCCGGTTTCCGGAACCGGGCTACGGGCCATTTTACGGAAGTGACCTTAATCCGCAATGCGCAGGAACTCGAGGAGTTCAAGCAGCGCTGCAATATTACGGAGATTGCGAAGGAGTACTGAGGATCAGCGGATATTGGCAGGGAATTCTGATATATTGCCCGGTGCATGCAGCAGGGATGCGGAATGAGGGAGGAGAGAAGGGGTGACAGGGAAAGGAGATCTTCGGCTGATAGAAGAAATTGAAAACTACCGGCCTTCCAATGAGATGGAGGAACGGGATAAGGAACTGATTCTCGGCGCCCTTTTAAGGGAAGAGAATGTATTCAGCCGGGAAAACACGCTCTGCCATATGACGGCAAGCGCCTGGATCACTTCGCCTGACCGGACAAAAGTGCTGATGGCCTACCATAATATCTATGATTCCTGGAGCTGGCTGGGCGGGCATGCGGACGGGGATACGGACCTTCTGCGTGTGGCGCTGAAAGAAGCGAAGGAGGAGTCCGGACTGAGAACGGTGCGGCCGCTCATGAGAGATATTTTTTCCCTGGAGGTTCTGACAGTGGACGGACACATGAAAAAGGGGAAATATGTCAGTTCCCATCTGCACCTGAATCTGACCTACCTGCTCGAGGGGGATGACCGGGAAATGGTTCATGCGAAAGAGGATGAGAACAGGGGCGTACGCTGGTTTTCCCCGGAGGACGCTGTCGCTGCCAGCTCCGAGCCCTGGTTCCGGGAACATATCTATTCCAAGCTGAATGAGAAGCTTTATGCATACAGGCTTTTGAAAGAGGCAAAGCGATGAGACTGCTTCACATATCGGACCTGCATCTGGGCAGGTCGCTGGCAGAGTATGATCTGAAGGAAGACCAGGAATATATCCTCAGACAGATCATCTCGATCGCCGAAGAAAAAAAGGCGGACGCCGTCCTGATCGCGGGGGACGTCTATGACCGGCCGGTTCCAAGCGAATGGGCGGTAGCCCTTTTTGACCGCTTCCTCTCCGGGCTCTCGGACCGGGGCTTCAGGATATTTGTCATTTCCGGAAACCATGATTCCGATGAGCGGCTGAATTTCGGCAGCAGCCTGCTGAAAGCGCGGAATGTTTTTATCTCCGCGAAATACGAAGGGAAGCTGCAGTGGGAGAGCTTCATGGATTCTCTGGGTGAGGTCCGGATTTATCTGCTTCCCTTTGTGAAGGCTTCGCAGGTGCGGCATTTCTTTCCGGATGAAAAGATCGAGACATATGAGGACGCGGTCCGGGTGGTTCTTGCCCGCGGCGGGATCGATCCCTCCGCGCGGAACATTCTTGTGGCTCATCAGTTCGTAACCGGTTCAGGAGGCGGGGTCAGTCTCAGCGGCTCGGAGAGCAGCGCCGTGCGGAATGTCGGCCTGGTGGAGCAGATCTCCTTTTCCTGTTTCGACGCCTTTGACTATACTGCGCTCGGGCATATTCATTCCGCCCAGCAGGTGGGGCGCAGGGAAGTGCGCTACGCCGGATCGCCTCTGAAGTATTCCCTGAGCGAGGAGAGAGGGGAAAAATCGGTGACATTTGCCGAGATTAAGGGAAAGGGCGATGTCAGCATCGAGACCATCCCCCTGCGGCCGCTCCGGGATCTGAGGCATCTTAAAGGAAAGATGAAGCAGCTGCTCAGCGATGAGTATGTTTCGGATACGGATGATTATATCTACGCGACCCTGACGGATGAGGAACTGATCGACGACGCCATGGGGATTTTCCGGAGATACTATCCCAGGACGGTGCGGATCGATTACGACAACAGCCATACCCGGGAGATTTCAGACTCGGTCTTTTCCCCGGCAGAGGAGGAAAAGAGTTTTTCCGCCCTGATTTCGGAATTCTATCATGAGATGTACGGATGCCCGATCTCGGAGGAAGAGCTGAGGGAGGTCCTGGAAGTGGCCAGGGAGGCGGGGGTGAGCGATGAAACCGATTAAACTGGTACTTTCCGCTTTCGGACCCTACGCGGACAGGGCTCCGGACATTGATTTTGAGCAGTTCTACGAAAAAGGCCTCTTCCTGATCTCCGGTGATACGGGCGCGGGAAAAACCACGATCTTTGACGCGGTCTGCTACGCCCTCTTCGGGGAGGTGAGCGGCAGTTACCGGAAAACACAGAATCTGCGGTCGGAGTACGCGAAGCCGGAAACAGAGAGCTTTGTGGAGTTCACTTTCTCCCACCAGGGGAAAATCTGGAAGATCCGCCGCACCCCGGTCTATGAGCGGCCCAAGCTGCGCGGTGAAGGTGTGATCACTAAAAATGAAACCGCCATCCTGCAGTGCTCTTCTGAACCGCCGACGGAGGGCGTGAAAAGTGTAAATGCCGCGGTCACGGAGCTGCTCGGCATCAGCGCCAGGCAGTTCAAGCAGATCGTGATGATTGCCCAGGGAGAATTCTGGAATCTGCTGAACGCCTCGACAAAAGAGAGAACGTCAATCCTCAGGACGATCTTCATGACAGAGGGCTACAACCGTATGGAAGGCCTTCTGAAAGAGCGCATGAACAGGAGCTTTATGCAGAAGTCTGATCTGGAGAAAAGCATCCTGCAGCATTTCAGGGATGTGAAGGCGGGGGAGAACAGCGCCTTTGCAAAAGAGCTGGAATGGAATCAGAACATGGAGAACGGGAATAGGTTCCGGCTCGATGATCTGCTGTCTCTGATCGGCAGAATCTGCCGGGAAGACCAGGAAGAATCCATGCAGCTTAAAGAAAAGCTGAAGGAGGAGGAGCGCCTTCTGTCAGAACTGGTCAGGGCTGTCACGACGGCGCAGGCGGACAATGCCCTCCTGGATGAGCTGGAGAAGCTTTCCGCCGAAAAGGCGGCACTGGACGGCCGCAGGGCGGAGATGGAAGCACTCTCTGAGACCCTGCAGCTCAGGAAGAAAGCCTCTTATTATGTAAAAGCGGATTATGACCGCTGGAAGGCAGAAGAAAAGGCGCTTAAGCAGGCGCAGCTGCAGCTGAGAGAGAAGAAGGATCTCCTTCCGGATGCGGAGCGCAGCTGTGTCCTTGCGGAGTCCGGACTGGAGAAGGCCCTGGCGGGGGAAGCGGAAGAAAAAAGACTTGCCGCGAAGATCGCCCTGATCGATGGCGACAGGGAGCGGTACGAAGAGCGGGAACGCCTGATAGAGAGACAGGAAGTCCTCCTTCATGAGGCGGAGGCTTTTGCCGGGGAAGAACTGCAGCTGAAGGAAAGGGAGGAAGCGCTCGGCAGAAAGATTCTTTTCCTGAAAAATGAAATCGCGTCCCGGCAGGATGCCCCGGCCGCTCTTGAGAAAGTGAGGGGCAGGAAGGAAAAACTGGAAGGCCTGCGGGCGGAAATCGGAGAAATCTTCGGCCGGGACATTCCTGCCTTTAAAAAACTTCAGAAGGAAAGAGACAGCCTGCAGAAGCGTTTTCTTGCCAGCCGGGAAAAATATGAGAGAGCCGGCCGTGAGGCGGAAGAGGGGGAGAAACTGCTGGAGAATTCCAGAGCCGGTATCCTGGCCTCCGCCCTCAGGGAAGGAGAACCCTGCCCGGTGTGCGGTTCCATCCATCATCCCGCGCCGGCGGCGCTGCCGGAACATTCCATCAGCGAAGAAGAGATGAAAGCCCTGACAGATGCGGAAGAGAAGGCCCGCGCCGCGAAGGACGCGGCCCTGACTGCCGCCGAGCTGGCAAAAAACCGCTGTCTGGACGCGGAGAGCCGTCTGTCGGAGCGAATCGGGAAATGCCTTTTAAATGAGCTGTATGCGGCACCCGCTGCGGGTAAAAATCCGGAGACTGCAGAGGAGGTCCTCCTTGAGGCGGAGAGATCTTTTACGGAGAAAGCCCTGCAGGAGGCGGGGGCTCTTCTGAAGCAGCTGCAGAAGGACTGTGAAATCCTGCAGAAGTCGCGGGAGAGCCTGGAATCGGCAGCAGGAAAAGAGACGCTGGAGCTTTCGGAACAGAAGACGGCCTTTGAGCAGAAGAAGAGCCGGAATGAGAAGGAGCGTGCCTTAGCCGGGGCAGCCCTGTCCAGGCTGGAAACACTGCCTTATAAAAGCCTGAAAGAGGCTGAAAAGGCGGGAAAACAGGCTGAGCAGGCAGCCGGACAGATCCGGACAGAGATTGAAAAAGCCAGAAAGTTCAGGGATGCCGCGCTGAAAGAACGGACAGAGCTTCAGTCTGCGATCCGGGTTCTGGAGAAGGCCGCGGAGGACGCAGGAGAGAGAGAAAAAGCGCTGCAGGCCGCATTCCGGAAGGCTCTTTTGGAGAACAGCTTTTCAGATGAGGCGATGTTCCTGGACTATGCCGCAGGACAGAAGCAGATCGTGGAGGACGAGAAGACTTTAAAGAATTATGATGAGCTGGTGAAAACCAATGAAGTCCGTCTGGAAAAAGCCAGAGAGGGCGCCGAAGGGAAACAGCGCGCCGATCTTGCTGCCCTGAGCGCGCAGCGGGATGAGCAGAAGGAAAAGGTTGAAGTGGTTCGCAGGGAGAAAAACCTGACGGACAACCGGCTGGAGCTGAACCGCAGCAAGGAGAGCAGGATCCGGGAGCTGAAGGAACAGCTGGCCGGGGCTCTGAATCAATATACGGTAGAAGCAAGGCTGTATAAGCTGGTGAAGGGGGATATCAGCGGAAAAGAGAAGATCACCCTGGAGCAGTACCTGCAGGGTGCCGGGTTTGACCGGATTATCGCCGCCGCGAACCGGCGGCTGCAGCCCATGAGTGAAGGGCAGTATGAGCTTTTCCGCAGGAAAGAGGCCGGAGGAAGACAGAGCGGCACCTTCCTGGATCTGGAGGTGCTGGACAATTTCACCGGCCGCCGCAGGCCGGTCAGCAGTCTGTCGGGCGGCGAGAGCTTCAAAGCATCCCTGAGCCTGGCGCTCGGTCTGTCCGACACGGTTTCTTCCGGCGCGGGAGGCATCCAGATGGACGCCCTTTTCATCGACGAAGGCTTCGGGACCCTGGACCGCCGTTCGATCGAGAGCGCCATGGAGATCCTGACAGGTCTTACCGGGGCGGGCAAGCTGGTCGGCGTGATCAGCCATCGCGAAGAACTCATGGAAAATATTCCCCGGCAGATCCGGATCACGAAGACCCGGGAAGGCAGCAGGATCTGCTTCAGCGACGGAGAGTGAGAAGCATTCTCCCCCGCAGCTGCGTTCTGCCGTTTCCAGTGTTCCAGAAGCGGTCATTCAGAATCAATCAGACATGCAAAAAAGATCCCCTGACTGATCAGACGGTCAGGGGATCTTCGCTGTTCCGGATACTGCCTTATTCTGAATTACAGCTTTGAGTGCGTAATACGCTCAAAGCCGCGTGCTGCGCGGCTTGCAAAGCAAGCCTTCCGCTGCACAGCACTGCGTCTGCGCTGCCGCTTCGGTCGGCGCTGTTATCTAAACGAACGTCCACTGGACGTTCAGCGACCGTCGGAGCTCTCAATCTGCAGGGTCCATATGGCCGTCCCGGTACATGGAGAAGCGGTCCATGGGATAGTTTTTCAGATTGTCCAGAATCTTCCGGCCGTCCGCCTTTTTCAGAAGTGCGGTTCTCGCGCGGAGGATTTCATTCTCCGTCT
>DGHP01000020.1 GCA_002392705.1 Lachnospiraceae bacterium UBA3845
GCCGTGGAGGACGCCTGCAAGATCGAGCATGATCTGAGCGTCGAAAGCTTTACTGCCATTAAAAAGTTTATTAATGAGAATACCTGAAAGCAATCGGACAGGGGAAGTTCATCCCCTGTCCGATTTTATGATAACTGCGGACATCGCGCTGCAAAGCGGCCCAATGTCCGTCAGGCCGGATGTCCGTCAGCCCTCAGATGTCTGCTCATGCAGCCACTTTCGGGCTTTATAGCGCAAAAAGGCACCGGAAGCCTGTTCCGGTGCCGGGCAGAGATCCGGCTGATGTCTGAACATGATGGTTAAACCGCAGATCACTGCCAGGAAAATAATAGCATAGTTAATCACGCAGTACAAGAAATGAGCCTCCGGAATTTGCACTTTCGGAAGAACACATTTCCTGTGACAGGCGATGATTTTTCGAAACTGACAAAAGAAAAAAAGTTGCTATTCACAGTCGCAGACAGAAGCATCGAAGATGAGCATACGTGCGCAGCACGGATGGTCAGAGGCCGGATGTGTGGAGGGCAATGAATAATAACAAGTAAAAGCCGACGCTTTCGCGCCGGCCTTTTCCTTATCAATTCCGTCTTATTTCTGCAAGGTTGCTATTCACAGCCCTGCAGAGACTGTTTTATACAGGATAAGCCTTGTTTGCCTCGTCAGCCTTCTCCGGATCCACGCCCGTCTGCTGGGCCTGGCGGTACTTGAAGAAATCAATGGCAACCTGCGGGAACAGAGCATAGGTGAGCACATCCTCATCCATCTGCTTCCACTGTGCGATTTCCTTCTCAAGCTTCGGAAGCTGCGGCTCGATATCGTCCGCCGGACGATAAGTGATCACCGGAGTATCGCCGATGCACTTCTTCTGGACTTCCTTGTTGAAAGGCTTGACGGTTACGCCGTACTTGCCGCTCAGGACGTCCTTGGTCTCCTGCGGCACCATCTTATAGCGCTCGCCGGAGATGACGTTCATAACTGCCTGAGTACCAACGATCTGGGAAGACGGGGTAACCAGCGGCGGCTCGCCGAGGTCTTTTCTTACCTTCGGAACTTCCTCCAGAACCTCGTAGAACTTGTCCGCAGCGCCAAGCTTGTCAAGCTGGCTGGTCAGGTTCGAAAGCATGCCGCCCGGCACCTGATAAAGCAGGGTCTTGATGTTGACGCCCAGGTTCTTCGGATTCAGCAGGCCGGAAGCAAGCGCATCGTCCCTGATCGGACGGAAGTAATCCGCGATCTCCGCCAGAAGCTTCTGGTCATAGCCTGTGTCATAGGGAGTACCCTTGAAGGTTTCAACCATAACTTCCGTTGCCGGCTGGGAAGTGCCGAGAGCGAACGGGCTCATGGCGCAGTCGATGACATCGACGCCCGCCTCAACTGCCTTGAGGTAAGACATGGAAGCACAGCCGGAAGTATAGTGGGTGTGCAGCTGGATCGGAAGATCCACTGCCTCCTTGAGTGCCTTGACCAGCGCGGACGCGGTATAGGGAACAAGAAGTCCCGCCATGTCCTTGATGCAGATCGAGTCAGCGCCCATATCCTGGATTCTCTTAGCGATATCCACCCAGTAATCCAGGGTGTAGGCATCGCCCAGGGTATAGGAAAGGGCGATCTGCGCATGGCCTTTTTCCTTCTTCGCTGCTCTGACCGCGGTCTCGAGATTTCTGAGATCGTTGAAGCAGTCAAAGATACGGATGATGTCGATACCGTTGGCGATGGACTTCTGGACGAAATACTCGACAACGTCATCCGCGTAGGGCTTGTAGCCAAGGATGTTCTGGCCTCGGAAGAGCATCTGCAGTTTGGTCTTCTTGAAGCCTTCGCGCAGCTTGCGGAGACGGATCCACGGATCTTCCTTCAGGAAACGGAGAGCCGCGTCAAATGTAGCTCCGCCCCAGCACTCTACAGAATGAAAGCCAACCTGATCCATCTTATCGACGATCGGGAGCATCTGGTCTGTCGTCATACGGGTTGCGATCAGGGACTGATGCGCGTCACGCAGGACAGTCTCAGTAATTTTAATCGGTTTTTTTTCTGCCATGATTCATATCCTTTCATAATATTCTTCAGGCACCGGAAACAAGGTGCGGAAAAGACATCTTAAACTCCGTAAATCGCCATAAAAGTACCGGCCGCAACGGCTGTACCGATAACACCGGCAACATTCGGACCCATCGCGTGCATCAGCAGGAAGTTCGTGGGATCCGCTTCTGCTCCGACCTTCTGGGATACGCGCGCCGCCATGGGAACGGCGGATACGCCCGCGGATCCGATCAGCGGATTGATTCTTCCATGGGTCATGACCTTCAGAAGCTGGCCCAGCCACATGCCTCCGGCCGTACCAAAGCAGAATGCGACAAGACCCAGGACAACGATCTTAAGGGTAGCCGCGTTCAGGAACGCTTCCGCGGAAGTGGAAGCTCCGACAGAAGTTCCCAGCAGAATAACGACGATATACATCATAGCATTGGATGCAGTCTCAGTCAGCTGTCTGACAACACCGCACTCACGGAAAAGATTGCCGAGCATCAGCATGCCGACCAGCGGAGCCGTCGTCGGCAGAAGCAGGCAGACAACAACCGTGATGATGATCGGGAAAAGAATCTTCTCAAGCTGGGTAACAGGACGAAGCTGTTCCATCTTGATCTTTCTGTCCTTCTCTGTGGAGAACAGTTTCATGATCGGTGGCTGGATGATCGGTACCAGTGACATATAGGAATATGCCGCCACCGCGATCGGGCCCATCAGGGTCGTCTGTCCGAGCTTACCTGCAAGGAAGATAGAGGTCGGGCCGTCCGCGCCGCCAATAATGGAGATCGCGGCAGCCGCCTTGCCGTTGAAGCCGAATGCAATCGCGAGGAAATAGGCGACATAGATGCCGAGCTGCGCGGCAGCGCCCATGACGAAGGAGATCGGGTTCGCGATCAGCGGACCGAAGTCTGTCATGGCTCCTACGCCCATGAAGATCAGGGACGGAAGGATCGAAGCCTCGTCGAGAATATAGAAATAATGGAGCAGACCGCCGGCATGCTCGATTCCCATCGCGTCCACGCTGGGCGTGGCCATGATATCGGGATAGATATTGACCAGGAGCATGCCGAAAGCGATCGGAACCAGCAGAAGCGGTTCAAAATCGTGTTTAATTGCCAAATACAGGAAAACGAACGCGACGATCATCATCAGGTAGTTGCCCCAGGTCAGATTCAGAAACGCGGTCTGATGCAGAAGATTTGACAATGTATTTAAAACGTAATCCATCAAATAACCTCCTGACGTTTAGGATCATACATAGTTAACGGATTAGTTCATGGTTGCAAGGACCTGTCCGTTTTCTACTGCATCGCCGGCAGCTACTTCGATGGAAGCAACGGTGCCGTCCTGCGGGGCAACAACCGGGATCTCCATCTTCATGGCTTCCAGAGTGACAATCGCGTCACCGGCCTTGAGCGCCTGGCCGACAGCGGCGTTCACCTTGAACACCTTGCCCGGTACGGAAGCGGTAACCTTCACTGCGCCTGCGCCGGCTGCAGCCTTCTTAGCTGCGGCGGGAGCTGCCTTCGGGGCTGCCTTGGGAGCGGCCTTCGGAGCGGAAACAGG
>DGHP01000134.1 GCA_002392705.1 Lachnospiraceae bacterium UBA3845
GGTGTTGTGGAGCACAGGACGCTTACGCTGTACGCACAGTGGAACAGGCGTTACGCACCGGTGATTATGGCAACCGCTGTTCCTGTCGGAAAGAAGAAGATCAATGTCAGCTGGACTCCGGTTGAGGGAGCTGCGTATTATGTAATCTACAGGACTCCGCTGTCAGCCAACAGCGCAAAGGCAGACGCTGCGGCAACTGTCGTGGGCGGAACCAATGTTGTTGCCGGAACGGTGCTCGGGTCTTCCTATTCTTACGCTTCCGGTGCTGCGGCAAGCGCATCCGCGACTGCGGTAGCGGCAGCGAAGACCGGCGCGACTGTTGAAGTGAGAAGAGAGCCGGCCGGTGTCTTCAGTGTAAATATCGGACGTCATCAGAAAGACTTCTCCTACAAGTTCCGTGTGGATGCTTATGGCAGCAACAATATGCTGATCTGCCAGAGCCCTGAGGTTTACTGTTTCACAGGAACCATGAGCGGCAAGGCTGCGGCAAAGAAAGTGACAGTCGACCAGCCGGTTATTGCCATGAATGCCGGTTCCTTCCGTATGCTGACGGTGCAGGTGAAGACAAAGAAGAATCTCCCGCAGCCCGGTTTTGTTTCTGCTATCCGCTATTATTCCAACAATCCGGGTGTCGCGACTGTCGGATCGAACGGCCAGATCGTGGGAATTGCCAAAGGCGATGCAATTATTTACTGTGTAGCGGAGAATGGTGTATTTTCGACCTGTAATGTGACAGTCAACTGATCTGCGGACAGCGTTTTTTAACGGTTCTATAGATTTTCAGAAGGCGTTTCGGGCTGAATTGGTCCGGGACGCCTTTTATAAATGGCAGGCACGGCGAATCAGATCCCGATTTCAAACAGGCCGTGAATAGCAACTGCAAATGAAAAGAATCTTTACGTATTAGCACTCAACTGTTGACTCTGCTAATAATTTGATGTATAACACTATCAGAAGAATATGATTTCTTCCGGAATTTAAGGAATTTACATAGATTGGAGGTGAATGCAGATGGCGGCAAAACGAGATTTTTATGAAGTCCTGGGCGTAAAGAAGGGTGCCACGGATGCCGAGCTTAAAAAAGCTTACAGAAAGCTTGCGAAAAAGTATCATCCGGACAGCAATCAGGGAAAAGCGGATGCGGAACAGCGTTTTAAGGAGGTTACGGAAGCGTACGGAATTCTGAGCGATCCTGAAAAGCGCAGACTGTATGACCAGTTCGGCATGGCGGCTTTCGAGGAAGGCGCTTCATCTGCAGGTTCAGCTTCGCGGGGAGGCTTCGGCGGTTTCAGCGGCGCCGGGAATTCTGCTTCCTGGTCCGACGGCAATGGAACTTATCACGAATTCCATTTCAATGCGGATGATCCACGTATGAAGGATATTTTCGGAGACCTTTTCGGCGGCATGTTTTCCGGGCAGACCGGAAGCGGTTCCGGCCGGAGGCGGAGCGCCGGTTTTGGCTCCGGATTCCAGTCAGGAGGCCCGGGAAGCGGGAGTGCTTTTGGCGGCTTTACAGGCGGCCCGGAAACCGGGAGTGCTTTTGGCGGCGGTTTTACAGGCGGTCCGGGAGCAGATTATACGGAGAAGCTGGATCTGCAGAAAGAGGTTCATATTCCCTTTACCATGGCCTGCTTCGGCGGCGAGGTGAAGGTGCAGACGCCGACAGGCCCCGTGATGCTTAAGATTCCCGCCGGCTGTCAGTGCGGGAGAAAATTCCGCCTCAGCGGCAGGGGAAAGAGCAGCAGCATGCATCCGAACCTGAGGGGAGATCTGTACGTTGTCATTCAGATTACGGTACCGACTGATCTGAGCAGGGCGGAGGTACGCAAGCTTAAGGAATATGAACAGCTGAGGAAGAATAAAGGCGGGGGAAGCAGCGCCGCCTGATCCTTCTGCCCCGGCTGCGCTGTACAGGGCAGAAGCCGCACTGCCGTCCCCATATGGCCGGGCGGACAACCGGGCTGCGCTGTACAGGCCGGAAACAGATAAATGTGTGGCGGAACGGAGCCGTGTTTTTCGTAAGAAAAGCCGGTTCCGTTTTCATTTCGCCTCTGTACGCGTTACGGAATCTGTGGTTTAATATTAGTATCTGTGGCTCTTCTGCCGGAACTGAATTGACAGCCGGCATGGAAGAAGCGATGAGGATGTGATTTACAGCAGACCCCCTGCAGGAGTGTTCTGCTGAAAGGAAAAGGAAGGTTCAGAAAGGAGCAGCAGCTATGAATACGCTGGAGTTACAGAAGATGGCGAATGAAGTTCGCAAGGGCATCGTTACCGCAGTTCATGGTGCCAAAGCGGGGCATCCGGGCGGATCGCTGTCCGCGGCAGACGTGTTCACTTATCTTTATTTTGAAGAGATGAACATCGATCCGAAGAATCCGAATAAGCCGGATCGCGACAGATTTGTCCTTTCCAAGGGCCATACCGCCCCGGGGCTCTACAGTACGCTTGCACACAGAGGATATTTCCCGGTGGAGGATCTTCCGACGCTTCGTCATCTTGGATCCTATCTGCAGGGGCATCCATGCATGCAGGAGGTACCGGGCGTCGATATGAGTTCAGGATCCCTGGGACAGGGCATCAGCGCGGCGGTCGGCATGGCGCTTTCCGCAAAGCTTTCGAACGAGAGCTGGAGAGTGTACACGCTTCTCGGAGACGGTGAGATCGAGGAAGGCCAGGTATGGGAAGCTTCCATGTTTGCGGGATTCCACAAGCTGGATAATCTGTGCGTGATCGTTGATAACAATAATCTGCAGATTGACGGCGCGATCGACGAAGTCTGCTCTCCGTATCCCATTGACAAGAAGTTCGAAGCATTCAATTTCCATGTAATCAATGTCGCGGACGGGAACGATATGGATCAGCTGCGGGAAGCTTTCAAAGAAGCCCGCGAGACCAAAGGCATGCCGACGGCGATCGTTATGAAGACACTCAAGGGCAAGGGCGTCTCCTTTATGGAGAATAATGTGGGCTGGCACGGCAAGGCGCCGAACGATGAACAGTATGCGGTTGCCATGGAAGATCTGAAGAAAGTGGGGGAAGCATTATGCCAGAAGTAAAGAAAGTCGCTACCAGACAGAGTTATGGTGAAGCTCTCGTAGAGCTGGGAAAAGAACATGAGGATCTCGTGGTTCTGGATGCGGACCTTGCAGGCGCGACCAAGACGGACATGTTCAAAAAAGCGTTTCCGGAGCGCCATATTGACTGCGGTATCGCGGAGGCCGATATGATGGGGATCGCAGCCGGTATCGCTACGACAGGGAAGATTCCCTTCGCGTCCACATTCGCCATGTTTGCGGCGGGCCGCGCATTTGAACAGGTCCGCAATTCCATCGGTTATCCGCATCTGAACGTCAAGATCGGCGCGACGCACGCCGGCATTTCCGTCGGCGAGGACGGAGCGACCCATCAGTGCAATGAAGATATCGCGCTTATGAGAACCATTCCGGGGATGGTGATCATCAATCCCGCGGATGACATCGAGGCGAGAGCCGCGGTGAAGGCTGCGTATGAGTATGTCGGCCCTGTATATCTCAGATTTGGCCGCTATGCGGTTCCTGTAATCAATGACAGACCGGATTATAAGTTTGAGATCGGAAAAGGCGTTCTTCTGAGAGAAGGAAAGGACGTCACGATCGTGGCTACCGGCCTCTGTGTGAATTCTGCTCTTGTCGCGGCTGAGAAGCTCGCGGAAGAGGGAGTCAGTGCAGAAGTCATCAACATCCATACGATCAAGCCGCTTGATGAGGAGATTATCTTAAAGAGCGCGGCAAAGACAGGAAAGGTTGTCACTGTGGAGGAAGCTTCCGTGATCGGCGGTCTCGGCGGCGCAGTTGCAGAGCTCCTTGGTGAGAAGCAGCCCACGAAGATGTGCCGGATCGGTATTCATGACATATTCGGCGAGTCCGGCTCGGCGGCGGATCTTCTGAAGAAGTACAAGCTGGACGGAGACGGTGTATACGAGCAGGTTAAGGCGTTCGTTTAAGAGAAGCATCTGCGGGAAGGAGACCTGATATGATCGCTTTGGGCTGTGATCACGGCGGATACGAACTCATGCAGGAGGTTATCGCGCACCTGGATGAGAAGGGAATCGAATATAAGAATTTCGGGACTTATGATACAAAGTCGACCGATTATCCAATTTACGCCAGAAAGGTTGTGAAGAGCATCCTGAGCGGGGAGAGCGAGAAGGGGATTCTGATCTGCGGAACCGGACTCGGCATCTCCATCACGGCAAACCGCTATAAGGGGATCCGCGCGGCTGTCTGCCATGACTGCTTCTCTGCGGAAGCGACCCGCCAGCACAATGACGCCAATATCCTGGCGATGGGCGGGAGGGTTGTCGGACCCGGCCTGGCGCTGATGATTGTGGATACCTTCCTGAATACCCCGTTCTCGGGAGATGAGCGGCATAAGAGAAGGATCTCCCTGATCGACACGCCGGAAGAAGAATAATCTGTATGATTATCTCTAAAATGTCTGTTCATGCAGGCATGGCAGCCACTTTCGGGCTTTATCGCGCAAAATTAAGCCGGGCAGATATCTCTGCCCGGTTTTTTCTTTCTGTCAGACTTTTCTACACTGCAGTTCTCTTTCTGTACAGGATTTCTGCTCTGTACAGTCTTACCGGACCTTTTCCCCGTCGACATAGACGGCGAGCACTTTCAGCTGTTCATCCAGCAGAAGCAGGTCCGCCGCTCTGCCTGCCTTTATGGAGCCGGTCTCGTGATCGATCCCGGTTACTCTGGCCGGTACTTCTGTCGCAGCCCGGACCGCATCCGTGAGGGGGATGCCGAAACTGACTGCACGGCGCAGTCCTTCCATGAGATGGATCGAGGAGCCTGCCAGCGTATCTGTTCCGCGGAGCGTGGCCTTTCCATTCTTCATGCTGACAGGCTGTCCGCCAAGGCTGTATTCTCCGTCCGGCATGCCGGCGCAGCGGAGTGAATCCGAGATCAGGACGATCCGCTCTTTAAAGATCTGCCAGGCCAGGCGGATCATGGCCGGATGGACATGAAAGCCGTCGCAGATGAGTTCCGCCGTAGCGCCGCAGTCATAGGCTGCCGCGATCAGTCCCGGTCTGCGGTGATGCAGGGAGGGCATGGCGTTAAACAGGTGGGTAGTATGGGAAGCACCGGCCCCGTATGCTTCTACGGCACTTTCATAATCCGCGGCTGAGTGCCCAAGCGAGACCCTGCAGATCCGGGACGCCTGCCGGATGAAATCCACAGCCCCGTCCAGTTCCGGCGCCAGCGTAATCAGGCGGACAAGTCCGCCGGATGCTTCATCGAGTCTTTCCAGCATGCCGATATCCGGGAGTGCGATATTGTCCGGGTTCTGGGCGCCTCTTTTTTCATAGGAGACAAAGGGTCCTTCCAGGTTGATGCCGGCGATTTTCGCGCCGCTCTCCGGCCGCCGGAAATCCCGGATCACCTTCATGGCTTTTGTCAGTTCCGGTTCTTTCAGTGTCATTGTGGTCGGGCACCATGAGGTCACCCCGCCCGCCGCGTAATAGCGGCTCATGGTACGCATCCCCTCCGGATCCCCGTCGCTGGCGTCCGCCCCCATGGCGGCATGGGTGTGTATATCGATGAGCCCCGGGATAATGTAAGCCGCATCCGCCTTTTCAACGCTGCAGGGCAGAATGCGACGGATTTTCTGATCAAACTCTATAGATCCGCTGATGAATCTCCCGTCTGTGAAGATCCGGGAACTGGAAATCCGCATATCTTTCTCCTTCTGCTGCTTCCTGATGTATTTTCAGGATAGAGATTCAGCTGTATATTTTTCCGCTGCTGATTATTGATTTTTTTTCTTATCCTTTTTGATCATAGCCCTCTGCCACCAGCTGCCGACTGCCACTTTCAAAGGATCCGGCAGCAGCGAGAGAAAGAAAATGCCTGCTTTTACAGAGACGGTTGGCAGGACCCTGACTGCGCCGCGCTGCATGGCCCGGTAGCCGATCCGGGCGATCCTCTTCGGATCCGCCGCCAGGACCGGATAAGCCTTGCCGGCATTTTCCGCCCAGCCTGTGCGGATGGGGCCGGGGCACAGGGCCGTGACTGTAACGCCGCTTCCGGCAAGTTCACCCCGCATGGCTTCTGTCAGAGCCAGGATGAAGGATTTGGAAGGACCGTAGACATTGAAGAAGGGGTCCGGGAAGAGTGCTGCGGAGGAAGA
>DGHP01000156.1:0-10536 GCA_002392705.1 Lachnospiraceae bacterium UBA3845
GATCATAGAACGGCGGATCATGGAGCGTTATAAAGTGGATGCCACGCTCCTGGCGCTGGCGCTTCGCGATGTCATAAAGGATGATGAGGCGGTTGCCATGTATTCCAGCGGGGCTGTGATCAAAGTTGAGGACGACGCGATCACGGCGCCGGAGGAGATCGACTTAAAGCTTGGCCTGACTCCTGATCTGCTGAAAAGCAAATACGGACTTTTTTCCTCCCCCGCAAATGAAAATACTCTTGTTGTTTACAGCAGGATCATTTCCAATTATTATTATGTGGAATGGCATGAGAATACCAGCATCCGGCAGGAAGTGGAGGAGTCTCTCGATATTCCCGGGATCCTGCGGAAGGCAGAGGCGGCCTACGGCGTCTACGCGCTGTGCGCGGCGGACGCTTACGGCGGGGAAAACAGCGGGCGCATTCTGTACAGCAATCCTATTTTTGAAGATCTTGAGAACAATTTCACCGATACACAGATGCAGGACCTCTCTGTGGAAGAGACGGAGGAGGATGTCTTAAGCGAATCAGGGACCCTGTCCCTGTCCGATGCCACCTTCCGCTATGTGAAAAGCCCTGTACCGGAGATCAGCGGGTATCTGGTTCTTCTGTCGATCCAGCCGAACCTGTATGTGAAAGCCCTCAGCCAGGGGACCTACATGTTTACCGCCCTGATCCTTTTCCTTGCGGCCCTGCTCACCTCAGGCTTTTCGCTTTATCATTTTGTCCGGAAAAACATACTCACGCCCGATCTGGAAAAGCGCTATCAGCCGTCTGCCGTAAAACGTTTTTCGATCCTCTGCGGTGTGATCGGAGCCATCCTTATATTCCTGAGCGGCCTGCTGATCTATGCGCTGAATGAGCTGTATGACGACACGGCCAGGGGAAAGGAAAGACTCAGGACGGTCGAAGAGAGCCTGGAGATGTATTCCGAGCGGGCGAAGCAGAATATGGAACGCTTTACAGATATTTATCTGGATTACGGCGCCCATATCGCGGAACTGCTCGACCACTATCCCCAGCTTCGGGAAAAGCAGGTTCTGGAGACTCTGGCGGACAGTATCTCGGCTTCTTCCATCACCCTCTATGACGCGCACGGCCGTGAAAGCCTGAGCAGCGGGGATTATATCGGCCTTTCTCTCGGCACGGATCCGGAGTCGTCGACATATGATTTCCGCCGGATCCTGCGAGGCGTGCCCTTTATTGTTCACGGGGAAGAAAGGGATGAGATCACCGGGCGAAGCGAGATCAGAGTGGCCGTCCGGATCAGGGACGCGGAGAATCCGGAACAGTACGGCGTTATGATCATCTCTCTGGATCCCGGGCTGTCGAACTATGATTTTCTGCAGATGGCGGATTCCGTTCTGAAAAACCTGTCCGGTGAGAACGTCATTCTGTGCATCGCGGATCCGGAGAGCGGGGAGATTCTTTTTTCCGGCAGGGATGATCTGACACACAGGGATGTATCCGTTCTCGGATTAAGCAGCGGCCAGCTGCAGGCTTCCATGATTAAAAATGTGGAGACGGAAGACGGCTCCCTGTTTATCACCTCCCAGGCGCTTCACATCCCCGGGATAGAGGAGGGCATGCAGACTGCAAAGCAGCCGATCGCCTTTTACGCCGCGCCCGGGACTTCTGTATCCGCCGGAATGTTTTATTCCGCGCTGGCCGGATGCCTGATGTTCATCCTGATCTACGCGGTCCTTGCATGGCTCGTACTGGGCGGATATACCGATGAATTTTTTGAGGAGAATAAAAGACTGGGACGGCCTGTCCGAAGCAGCTGGAAGGGCTGGCAGGGCGTCCGGAATTATCTGAATTCGATCAGGCCGGAAAAGATCGGACTGATCACGATGGAACTGATTGTGGCTCTGTATCTGTCGCAGCAGATCCCCATCTCGAATTTTAATACGGAACTTGCCCGCAATTCCGTCTATTACTACCTTAATTCGGGAGAATGGGAGAGGGGACTGAATCTGTTCGCTCTTGCCGGGATACTCCTTCTTTTCGGACAGATCCTGCTCTGCGTGATCCTGATCCGGATTCTGCTGAGTATCTGTTCTTCTTTTGCGGGGCCGAAAGGGAAAACGATCTTCCGGCTGATCAGAAGCCTGGTCAGCTATCTGGCGCTGTTTGCCTTCCTGATCCTTTCCCTCACCTATATCGGCATCAGTATGGCTGCCATCCTGACTGCCATCGGGACCCTGGGCATCGCGGTGTCCCTCGGCGCCCAGCACTTTGTTTCCGACATTATCGCGGGCCTGACCATGGTATTCGAGGGAACGGTCCATGCGGGCGATATTGTGGATCTGGGGGTCGGCATGAAAGTCCATCATGGAGTGGTGCGGCAGATCGGCCTGCGCTTTATCAGCCTTCAGACCCGTGACGGCAATATCGTGACCCTCAGCAACCGCGATGTCAGTATGACCACCAATATGACAAAGCTGAATTCCCGCTGCGCCTGTGAATTCACGATCTCCTCCGAATATCCCATTGAGGAGATTGAACAGCTGCTGCAGAGGGAACTGCCGAAGATCGGGGAAAAGGACCGCAGAATTTTAAGCGGCCCGGTCTACGACGGTATCATTTCACTGACAGGCGGCAGCATGACGCTGCTCATCACTGCGGAGTGCAGGGAGGAGGATCTTACCGGCGTCCAGCTGGTCATCAACCGGTCGCTTCAGCAGATATTTACACAGAACGGTTACAGGATCTGATCACAGCGGAGCTTCTCCGGACCTGCTGCCGGGAGGCTGACTTCGTGAAGACTGAACGGGCACCGGGGAGGGAATCTGAACTGCTGATGGAGCAAAAAGGCATCCTTCCATGGGAAGATTGCCGGAGAAATGACGGGAGTTACAGGTTTGCAGAAGAAAGGAGTACTTGTGATGAAAAAACGTTTTGGCTTGCGGCTGGCCCTTGTTCTGGCCCTGGTGTCCGCGCCCGCGGCTATGGCGGAGAAGGCAACGGAGGAAGCAGAGATCGTCGCGGAGACGGAAGCGGAGTATACGGAGGAGGATGCTTTTGCCGACTGGAATCCGGGGGCTCCGGCTCTGGAAGCGCTGATCGACTATGTGGAGACTGTCACAGAAGAAGATTCGGAGGATTACATCCCGCCTGCGGACCGGATCGCTGTGTTCGATATGGACGGAACGGTCTACGGGGAACTCTTCCCCACTTATCTGGAGTATTATATGCTGGCATGGCGTATCCTGAAGGATCCCTCCATCCAGCCCGACGCGGAGATGCTTGCCGTCGGACGTACCCTCAGGGACTGCGCCCTTGACAATTCCTTCCCGTCCGACATGCCCATGCAGCATGCGGTCCAGGCCGCCCGCGCCTATGCAGGCCTCACCCTCAATGAGTTCGCGGATTTTGAGACGCAGATTCTCAACCGCGAGGTGGACGGGTTTGAAGGCATGACCTACGGAGAGGCTTTCTATGCGCCGATTATTGAAGTGGTGGACTACCTGCGCGAGAATGATTTCGAGGTTTACCTCGTCTCGGGAAGCGACCGCTTTATCTGCCGTACACTGATCGAGGGCGTCCTGGATATCCCGCCCGAGAACGTGATCGGTATGGACGTCTCCCTGGAAGCGACCGGACAGAACGGAGCCGACGGCCTTGAGTATGTGTTCGCTGCCGGAGATGATATCGTCCGCACGGACAGGCTGCTGATCAAGAACCTGAAGATGAACAAGGTCCGTCAGATCGTCAGGGAGATCGGCCACCAGCCGGTTCTTTCCTTCGGCAACAGCAGCGGCGATGTGAGCATGCATATGTACACCATCAGCAACAACAAGTATAAGGCCGAAGCTTTCATGCTGATCGCCGACGATGACGAGCGCGATTACGGGATTCCGGAGAAGGCCCTGGCCCTCGGGGAAAAATGGGAAGAGAGCGGTTTCCATGTGATCTCCATGAAAAATGATTTCCGCACCATCTACGGAGACCAGGTGAAAAAGACCGGGAGCTTCCACTGGCTGGAGGAGCTGGCCGACGACAGGGATGCCGGGGCGGAGCCGGAGCTGATCCCTTCGGAGTCGCCTGAGGTGGGTCCTGCCCCGGATGCGGCCGCAGAGCCGGAGACAGAGGACCAGGACGTTCAGTATGTGCTTTACCTTGGCACGAACGCGCAGGGCACCGATAAGCCGGTCTATACCGAGGAGCAGTCGAAGGAAGTCCTGATCGACATCCTTCTCCGCCATTTCGGCGGATATACGATCCAGGAAGCCTATGGCGGCTGGACCGAGGAGAACGGGGATCCCTGCAGAGAGTACACTCTTGTGGTTTATCTGAGCGACACCACCCTTGAGGAGGTTCACGCTGCGGCGAATGAGATGCTTGAGACATTTGACCAGAGTTCGGTTCTGATCCAGACTAATCCGACGGTTACGGAGTTCTACGCCGGCTGATCAGAATCAATCCTGCAGATTTCGGGGACAGCGATGGATGATTTTACATTATTACCGGATGAAGTGGTAGTGACAAGAAACGACGATGTGATTTACGGGAACAAAACCCTGTTCGGAAACGGCAGCAAGGGATCGCTGATCCTTACCAGCAAAAGGCTGGTTCTTCTGAAGAAGGGCATGCTCGGCAAGATAAAAGACGTCAGCTCTTTTGCCCTGAGCGATATCATCATATCGAACGGGCAGCCCCAGGTTCAGGCGCAGAAGAGACCTTTCAACCCGAGCATGGATGTCTATTTCAGGAACGGGGAAGAGCATTTCCGCTTTACCTGGCCGGATGAAGCGGCCGAATTCGCTGCCGCCGTGATCACGACGATCACGGGGCAGGAAGTGAAAGTGGTCAGTTCGGACGAAAGATTTATGGAAGGCGCTGTCGCGGCGATGGAGAAGATCAATCACCTCGCGAACAGGATCAGAAGGACCTTCGGTCTTGAGTCGACGGAGACCATGTCCGCAACCTGCCCCGGCTGCGGCGCCTCGCTGACAGGAACTGACGGAGAAACCGTGAAGTGCCCTTACTGCGGCAGCTACCATACCTTCTGACAGGCGGAGGCGGTTCAGGGGAAGACGGAGTTTTCTTCCCGTTCAGCTTTGCCTCTGTCAGGACAGGACGCGTCCCGGGGACATAAAAAAGAAGAGTTTTTTTAATGCCCTTTTCGGGACAGCTGCGGAAACTGGTGTGTGTTTGCATAAAAGAGGTTAAATGATTTCTGTTGGGGAATAAGGTCCGTCTGCTACAATGATGCTGGCGGCAGTTACGGTGCGAAGAGAGGCTCCGGCGTTATGCCGGAGCCTTTTTGCGCGATACCCGTTTCGCGGCGGATGGCAGTTTCAGCCCGTCCATCCGATCGGGCGGCCCATATTTCTGCCCGCGGATGCAGGCGTCAGTGCAGCTGGCGCGGCTGAAGACATACTGGTTCAACTTAATAGCTGCAGAAGGCAGCTGTTTAGTTGAACTGCATATACCGCGGCGAAAAAGTATAGACGGCGGTCTATTTTGTTCGCGAGTATAGTCATCCGGGGCATTTCAGTCAGAGTTCAAAACTTCGAGATGCTGGGCAATGTCGCCATGCTGGTGATCCGCGCTGCGGCTGCGAAAAAGCAGGCGTAAGATTCAGAAGACAGCAGAAGCCGCCGGAGGTGGGTGATGTTCAGCGGAACGATGGAGCTTAAGATTTTTGATAAAGGCTTCCGGATTCCGGAGTCCTACAGGGAGGAGACCTTTTTTTCCGAGGCTTACCTGTCCCGCTTTATAAAACAGCGGTTCGGGAAGAATTTCGGAAAACTGCTCACGGATATCCGGCTGACCCATGCCCGGCAGCTTCTGGGCTTGCAGGATATAACGATTCTGCGCGCGGCCCTGGAGAGCGGCTTTTCGGATACGGCGGCCATGAACAAAGCCTTTCTCTCCGAAAACGGGATTACCCCGTCGGATGCCGTTTTAAAGAGGAAATTATCTGCTTGTCCGGAGAGGGGCTTCCTGTTTATACTGGATCCAGAAACAGAAAGTACAGATCGTTTTCCGCACAGGGAGGGGACATTTATGAAATACGAAGAGACCAGAAAGATTGTTCTGGAAGCGATCATGGAAGCAGTCGAGCAGAAGCTGATCAACGGCACATCCGGCAATATCGCCATGCGTACTCCGGAGGATCCGAATGTGGTCTGCATCACCCCGAGCGGCATCCCCTATACGGGCATGAAGCCGGAGGATATCGCAGTTGTCGTCATGAAAGAAGATGGAACGAATGAATGGATAGACGGGAAATATAAGCCGTCTTCAGAGGTTCCGATGCACTGCGCGGTCATGCGCGCCAGGAAGGACGTCAACGCGACGGTTCATACCCACAGCATGTATGCCACGATCTGCGCGATGGGCGAAAACCCGCAGCTCATCCCGATCACCCCGCCCCAGTGCGAATTTACCCCGGTCGGAATCGTCAGCTTCACCATGCCCGGTTCCAACGACGTAGCAGACAAAGTAAGGGATGCCCTGGGTGAAAAAGGCCGTGTCTGCCTGATCAAGAACCACGGGATGTTCTCCTGCGGAAAGAACATGACAGCTGCCATGCACGCTACGGTTTATACCGAAGAGATGGCGAAGACAACCGTGATCGCGAAGACCCTTGGAACCTACGAGCCCATGCCGGAAGAAGCCGTGAAGGCGATGCAGGCTCTGATCGCCGCGGACCAGGCAGTCTGAGAAAGCGGAGATAAGCAGCAGCAGAATAAAAGAATCAGAGAGGAGAAGCATTATGGAAGAGTGAAATGAAGTCCTGGCCAATATCATCAAATTTGCATCGATGGCCTATAAGAAGCCGGAAGAAGAGATCAACGAGAACACGAACGTATCGGAAGAGCTGGGCGTGCAGTCCATGCAGCGCGTCGCGCTGAGCGCCTCCATCGAGAATGAGTACGACGTCATGATCCCGGTTGCCAGAATCGGCAATTTCAAGACGATCGGCGATATCGTTGACTATGTCATGGATGAGATGTAAGACAGCCCGGGGGTAAGCGCCGCCGCATCGCGCTTAAGAAGGAATGCACGGACGTTTCCGATCAATGTGAAAAGGAGAGAATCATGCTGACCAATGTAAAACTCGGCAGAAACATGAGAAGTGTCTCGATCGTGGGAGTCGGGGCGACTCCGTTCTTCAACGGCGTCGAGAATCCGACCTACAAGGGACTGACCAACGGGGAACTCTTCGGATACGCGGCGCTTGACGCCATGGCGGACGCCGGGGTGGAGCCGAGAGACGTACAGTTCTTCTTCCACGGCTCGGCCAATCCGCATGTCCTCAACAACTGCATCACGCCCAACCTGCAGGTCGCGGACTGGTTCGGGATGAGAGGGAAAGGCTCTCTGTCCCATTCCGAGGGCTGCTGCACGGGCTATATCGCCCTGGAAGAGGCGGTGTTCGCGGTGGCCAGCGGTGCCTATGACATCGTGCTGACCGGCGGAGGCGGCAGACGGATCTTCTGCATCTGTTCTTTCTGACGGACCCGTGACCGGTCCCGCTGAGTAAAAAAACATGGTTTTTTTTCTGTCTGCCGGAGGGAAAGCATCCTTTAGTTTAAAACAGGCGCTGTTTCAGATTAATCAGGAGTAGGCTGAGAATTCTGAAAGGATTATAATAAGATCAGTTGCTGTACAGGGCAGCTTCCGCTGCCGGAGAATCAGACAAAGAGAAGGAGAAAAAGATGAAACTGGGATTTGTCAGCGCAATTCTTGATACCTGGACCTACGAGGAGATGATGGATTTCGCGTCGGAACACGGATTCGAGTGCGTGGAAGTCGCCTGCTGGCCGCAGGGAAAGGCGGAGAGAAGATATGCGGGCGTCAGCCATATTGACGCGGAGCGCGTCCTTGAAGATGACGCATATGCGGAACATGTGAACGGTTACGCGAAGGAAAAGGGGGTCGAGATCTCCTCCTTGGCGTTCTATCCCAACACGCTTGATCCGGATCCTGAGAAGAGAGCGGCGACCGTCGCCCATCTGAAGGCTCTGATCAAGGCGTCCGCGAAGCTGGGCGTAGGCATGGTTACCACCTTTATCGGCCGCGACCAGACGAAGTCCGTGGAAGAGAATCTGGAGCTTGTAAAGGAAGTATGGCCTTCGATCATCGAACTGGCCGAGCAGGAGAATGTGAAGATCGGAATCGAGAACTGCCCGATGCTTTTCGGAAGAGACCAGTGGCCGGGCGGACAGAATCTCATGACCACGCCGGCGGTCTGGAGAAAGGTCTTTGAGATCCTTCCCAGCAAAAACCTCGGCATCAACTACGATCCATCTCATTTCGTATGGCAGATGATCGACTACGTGAAGCCGATCTACGAGTTTAAGGATAAGATCTTCCATGTCCATTATAAGGATATCAAGGTCTACAGAGATAAGCTGAACGACTGCGGCATCATGGCTTATCCGCTTGATTTCATGAGTCCGAAGCTTCCGGGCCTCGGCGACGTGGACTGGGGGAAATATGTATCCGCGCTGACTGACATCGGCTATGACGGATACACCTGCATCGAGATCGAGGACAAAGCCTTCGAGGGATCAAAAGAACGCGTGGAAGCGTCCCTGATTGTCTCGCAGAGATATCTGAAACAGTTTGTTATTTGAGTTTTTATAGAAAAAGGAGAACAGAATTATGGAAAAGCTGAGAATCGCAATCGTTGGATGCGGCGGAATCGCGAACGGCAAGCATATGCCTTCCATCAAGGCGAATGCGGACAAGGCGGAGATGGTGGCATTCTGCGACATCATTCCGGAAAGAGCCGAGAAGGCGGCGAAGGAATTCGGAACAGAGGACGCGAAGTGCTATACGGATTACAAAGAGATGCTGGCGGACGAGAGCCTGAAGATCGACGTCGTTCATGTCTGCACCCCGAACGTTTCCCACTGCCCGATCACGGTGGCGGCTTTTGAGGCAGGCAAGCATGTCATGTGCGAAAAGCCGATGGCGCACAACACCGCCGACGCGCAGAAGATGCTGGATGCCTGGAAGGCTTCCGGAAAGAAGTTCACGATCGGCTACCAGAACAGGTTCCGCGACGATACGCAGACCCTGCATGCCTCCTGCGAAGCGGGTGAGCTGGGCGAGATCTATTTCGCCAAGGCTCATGCTCTGAGAAGGCGCGCCGTTCCGACCTGGGGCGTATTCCCGAATAAAGACCTGCAGGGCGGCGGCCCCCTGATCGATATCGGAACCCATGCGCTTGACCTCACCCTGTGGATGATGAACAACTATGAGCCGGCTTCCGTATCCGGCCAGGTATTCTATAAGCTGGGCCGCGATGAGCACGGTCCGGAAGGCAACGTGTTCGGTCCCTGGGATCCGAAGACCTTCCAGGTGGAAGATTCCGCTTTCGGCCTGATCAAGATGAAGAACGGCGCCACGATTTATCTTGAGGCAGCCTGGGCACTGAATATTCTCAAGTCCATGGAAGCTTCCACGACTCTGTGCGGAACGAAAGCCGGCGCCGAGATCCATCACGGCGGAAGCTACCCGAAGGATGAGCTGATCTACAATACCGTTGAGCACAACCAGCTGATGGAGAAGACGATCTCCCCCGGCATCCAGGTTGACTTCTTTGAAGGCGGCGCCTCTGCCGAGGCAGTCCGTGAGCAGGATCAGTGGCTGAATGCCATCCTCAACGATACCGATCCGCTGGTGAAGCCGGAACAGGCTTTTGTTGTCACACAGATCCTTGAGGCCATCTACAGATCCGCTCAGACTGGCAGGGAAGTGTGCTTTGACTAAGATGATGAAGTCGTTGAGGCTGTCAATAATATCTCCTTTGATATTAAAAAGGGAGAGGTTCTGGGCCTGGTGGGCGAGACCGGCGCGGGCAAGACAACCACGGCACTCGGAATCCTGGGCCTGCTCCCTGCCAAGGTCGGGCATGTCATCCAGGGTTCCATCGAACTGGAAGGGAAGGACCTTCTGAAGATTTCCGAGAGAGAGATGCGCCAGATCCGCGGAAAAAGATCTCCATGATCTTCCAGGATCCCATGACGGCTCTCAATCCGGTTAAGACGGTCGGCGACCAGATCGCTGAGGTTATCCTCCTGCATGATCACTGCTCGAAGGCAGAGGCACTCAGGAAAGCCCAGGATATGCTGGCCATGGTCGGTATTGTTCCGGAGCGATATAAGGACTATCCGCATCAGTTATGTTGCCTGCCATTTTGCAGAAAAGTTTGTAAAATAATGTTAACGGTTCACGGCCTCCCCGGGCCCGACGACTGTCCGCCTGGAAGGGACAGCCGATGCTCCCGGAAGAGGCCGTTAACTGTGCGCAGAAAACCCTCCCTGCATGAGAGTGCAGCGCGGGTTTTCTGCGCGATGCCCGCATGAGCGGACATATCCTGAAACAGCTGATGGATCGTAACGATGGGAGGTTACTATTCACGGCCATCCACACATCAGGCCACCCGCATATTCTACTTGGCAGCTTTGCTGTATAGTGGAATAGCGTACAGAGTAGACTGTCCGTGCTGTGCACGTATGCCGCATCTTCGATGCTTCTGTCTGCGGCTGTGTGTGGAGTTCCTGCTTCGCAG
>DGHP01000156.1:10667-11071 GCA_002392705.1 Lachnospiraceae bacterium UBA3845
TTCAAACAGGCCGTGAATAGTAACATGGAAGGTCACAAAAAATCCATGATTCCGAAAACGCATGATGTACTCCGCCCGATGTCGTGTTAAAATGGATTCATGACAGCAATCCGGACGATACGAAATGAAGCATGGAACTGCAGGCAGACAGCGGGCAGTCCGTCCGGAGCATGCAGAAGAGGAGAACAGGAGAAAAGGAGAACTGATTGTATGAAGTATGGATATTTCGATGATCAGAAAAAAGAATATGTGATCACCCGGCCGGACACTCCCTCCGCATGGGCGAATTATCTGGGCTCACCGGAATACGGTGCCCTGATTTCCAACAACGCGGGCGGCTACAGCTTTGTGAAATCCGGCGCCAAGGGACGGATTCTGCGCTATAATTTTGATAATTCCGACAG